>JASFSK010000466.1:0-4584 GCA_050114455.1 Desulfobacterales bacterium
TTCCGCATTACAAATTCAATCACCCCCCCGATGTCTGGGGAAAAGCCGTATTGCTGTAAAGATATTCCATCTTTTCCTTGTGTTTCAGCTCCTCATTGGCCATTTTCAACAGCATTGAGTTCAATTCACCGTCGGTATGCATTCCGGCAAGTTCCTTGTAAAAAAGGTGTGACCGGGCTTCCCTGTGGGAGGCGATCAAATATACATCCTGGCTGCTTGAATTGTCCTCGACCTCCGGCTCTTCCAGGTATTCAGCGATTCTATAATCCACAACGTCGGCCATCCTCAATGAATCTGAACCATAATTTCCGGCGCGGTAGCCGACCAAAAACTGCTTGTGTTTGATTTCTTCATTGGCGATAAATTCGACCGTGTCCCTCACACTCACGTCTTCCACCTTCCCGTGGATGTCCATATAGAAGTCATAAGCCGCTTCTTCTCTTTGAATCGCCATATCAATAATATCAGCAATCGTTTTTTCCATTTGCAAACCTCCATTTCTTATGTATGTTAATGGATTAAAATAATTAGTATTTTCAAAATTGCAAGAATCAACTCAATTAATCATCAACCAATCAACTAATCAACGATATTTGAATTTTGTCTTTCTTTGCGCCTTATCGCGACTGTCTCAACTGTTGGTTTTCACATGCTGATACGAAAGAATGTGCCGATCTGTAGTCAGGAGCGTCATATTGTTTTCGACGGCCGTGGCGGCAATGACGGCATCACCTGCACGGAGACCGGAAGATAAAGAGTACGCTTCAATGTAGATGGCTGCGCGATGGCCGATGTTTTCCGTCAGGGGAAGCGTAACGAAACCGAAAGAGGACAGAAAGTCTCGGGTATGCTGATGCTGGGCTTTATTCATGGCCAAGAATGGACGGTACTTCAACGAAAATGATTGCAATGCCGATGCTGATTTCCCAAGTGGACGCGGAAGATCTAAATCTTCATAGCTCGAATAATTTAAAGCCAGGAATCAGATGAATGATCAGCAGCATAAGCGCGCAAAGGAATTGACGGCCCCAAATGCGGTGGCAATGGCAAGGCCGGCACCACATTTCAACCGTTTCCAGTCATTGTGAGCCAGAATGGAACCAGCGGCAAACAGATGGTCGAAAGCAGGTCTATGGGAGTTGTTCAGCGGACGAAATGCATCATCGATTTCAAGTCCCGCTTGATTGACAGGATGACCATCGACATCCAGCAGATCCCGCTGATGCCATTCAGCCCTGCTTTTGGGCTGATGCACAGTCAAATCAAACAGGGTCTCTTTGATACGCTGTCTGTCCGCGTATAGCCCCCCGCCGATGAATCGACCGCTGGCCAGTATGATTCCCCGGGCTTCGACGGTGTTCTCAGTGGTTTTGCTGCCGATATCAAGCTCAAACTGCCGGTCATCTTTGGCACGGACTGCCAGGACCCGGTTTCTGGAAAAAGATGCGACACCCTTGGCTCGCAATCCTTTCTCAAAGGTATCCCTTAACCGTATCCCGGGTACCGATGGTGGAATGGTGGGAATTTCAAATACAGGTGTTTCCAGTAGATTTTCAACGTCGGATATCACCTCGCTTGTTCGATAAATCCCGCATATCGCCGGCATCCCCACGATGTGTGCATTGTGGAGAAGTGGTCTTACCAGTGAGGCCAACTTCTTCCGGTTTTCAGGTAATTCCAGCGCGTTGGCCATGTGTTCAGGATACACCTCGTTGAGATGATCCATACCCGGAAAAGAAATCCGGCCGGTTCGCAGATCCGGCCAACTGTCCTGTAAGGCTGACGCGATTTGGCGGGCACTGAATCCTTTGAGACCCCGAATATCAATAATCAGGCCTGGTTTTTTCTTTTCGAGCGCCGCGACACCGTTCCACATGGTGCGGGGAACACAGTAGGTGGGTTTGGTTGTCCCCAGACATGTCAAAACAGCGCTGTTGCGTTTCATCCGGCGGTGATAGGGAAGACCGGATTTTTTTAAAAAGGACAATAGCTCTTTAAAGGCAGCCTGAATGTCTTCTTTGGGCAGTTTCGCATAGGGATGTTCGGGGTGGTCATGCACCAGGCCTTCGATACCTGTCCAAGGATCTTCCAGGACATTTTTCTCAGCGATTGGATGGACACCCAATAAATCCATAAAGCCGCTGGCAAAATTAATTTCTCCCGTTAGACCGACCTGGGCGCAGGACATTCCCCGATTGGCGGCAAACAGTGCTGCAGCCAGGCCGGCCACCCCGGCTCCGATGATAAAAAGGTCGTACGCTTTTGGTTGTGATTCAGTCATGAATACAAAACTTCCTTTGGTAGCGACTTAAATATTTTATAAATGGGATGAAGACAGAGTCCCTGGGAGTTTTGATCTAATTCGGGATTTTTCAACCCAGAACGTTGAACCCTAAACCTCTGAACCTCCCTTTCTATAGCTCCAATCCGAAAAATCCGCAATACAAGGCTTCGAGCAGCTCGGCTTGAATCAGCTGTTTGTCCCAAAGAGTCGGATGCTGGCCTTTCCAACGCTGGGCTATAAATTTTCTGAGATTGCCAAGGCTCTGATCCGGATCGAAATCCCCCCGATCATACATGTAAGCGCTGACTCGCACCCCGCAAAAAGTACCCTGGCAGGCGCCTTTGCCGATTCTGCTGCGCAGCGCAATGGACAGCAGATCGGCGCGTCCGTTTTGTTCACGAATGGAGTCAATGATGTCATCCACTGCGCTTTTGGGGACCATTTCACACTCACATAGCAGGATATCCTCCGGTTCATGGTGTTTCAGCCACAGGTTGGGCGCCAATCCCGGTTGGGTCCACTTGGCAGGCTGGGTAACAGTGATGGGATCTTTACCTGTTTTGCAGGGATTTGCGACCCCCAGCCGATCACAAACGAGATCGGAGGTTTTTTCCGCCATTAGACGAAAAGTGGTCAGTTTGCCTCCGCTGATGGTCGTAAAATTGTCGAGATGGTCCTTGCTGTGATCTATCAGTGCAAAGCTGCGACTGACGTCTCGGTCGTCGGAAGAGGCGCGTGATCCCACCAGCGGTCTGACACCGGAATATGCACGAATATATCGCACGGTTTCCAGTGCCGGAACCATGTTAACGGCTTCATTCACCATAGCATCCACTTCTTCAACGGTCGGATATACTTGATCGAGGTTGTCTATTCTGATGGATGTGGTTCCAAGGATGGATACGGTACCGCCGGGAACCAAAATATCTGCACTGGCTGAAGGACGCAAACGGTTTATCACCCGGTTGGTCAGCCGGTTGTGAGTGACGATAAGACTGCCCTTGGAATTAATCATATCGATGGTAACGCCTGCCAGGGCGGCCACGACCCCCGCCCAGGCACCTGTGGCATTGATCACTTCCTGAGCATGGACAATCAATTCTTCTCCGGTAATGATGTTCTGCAGGTAAGTGGCCCGAATTTTTTGCTTGTCTGTCTCAAAACCAACGACTTTGGTAAACCGCAGCAAGGTGCACCCCAGTTCCTGGGCCTGAGATATATTTTCCATGGATAGCTTGAAAGGGTCGATCGATGCATCTTCAACCATGTATGCGGCGATTAATTTATCAGAGAGCTCGGGCTCGAGTTCCCGGGCTTCTTTGGGATCGACCGCTTGGACCGGGATACCACATTGGGAACACAAATGGGGGAAATCCGCCACGTATTTTTCATCATCCCCTTCAACAGCAATAAACAGACCACCGGTGTCTTCGATACAATGGGGCGCCAGTTTTTTTAGCAGTGCCCCTTCCTGGCGGCATTCGATCGCACTTTGCTGGTCGGCAAATACATAGCGTCCGCCGCTGTGCAATAGTCCATGGTTGGCACCGGAGGCGCCGGCATTGATATCGCGGCCTTCAGCCAGGATGCAATCGACCCCGCGCAATGTCAGATCCCGGGCAATTCCGGTGCCCGTCGCCCCGCCCCCGATGATAAGAACTTGAGTTTCCAAAAAGAACCTCCGTGGCATCTGCTTAATTTAAGGGTGCTTTAATCACTAAAATCAATATAAAAATATTTTCGCTTGTGAAAAAAAATTGGTGGTGTTAAAGGAAAATAAACCTAAATTTAGCGAAAATCCATTGATTCGAGCCCAAAAATTAGCATATCGAGCTCAAATTGTCATTATTAATTTTCAGATTACAATAAAAAATATACAGGATTTTCGAGACTGAAAAATGCTGTAGATATAACTGGAGGATGAATGCAGCAACAAAATAATCGAAAAGATCAGACATTTTTAGATTCTCGGAGTAGACCGGGTTCAAAAACAAATGCGGTGACCGGCAAGATTCGAACCGTGCGGGAACGCCACGAAAAAATTAGACAGTATGTTCTGGACAGGGGCTATGTGACAATAGATTACCTCGCAAGTGAATTTAATGTGACGCCGCAAACCATTCGACGGGACATCAATTCGCTCAGTGAAGAGGGCCTGGTCAATCGCTATCATGGCGGCGCCGGACTATCCTCCAGTACCGAAAATCTCGAATATCATAAACGCAAGGTTCTGTGTCTGAAGGAAAAACAGCAGATAGCAGAAATGGTCGCCGAAAGAATCCCCTATAACACGTCATTGT
>JASFSK010000467.1:0-4570 GCA_050114455.1 Desulfobacterales bacterium
AATACGGAACCCTTTTGCCAAATGCTTTATTGCCTCCGGCATCTGCTATTCTGCAATCAATTTATTCCGGTTTTGGACATAGGCGTTTCGAATCATGACATAGGGGTCAAGGGCGGCTTCTTTGAGCGCCTCGTACTCGCCAATTCGCAGGGAGGTCTCATTGACCGCCTCACCGGCACGGATGGCCACCGAGGTCCAGATGTCCACCGGCACCCACCAGATGGGGTCTAAAAAAGTATCGCCCAGACGTCCCAGAGCATCCCGCAGGCTGGACGGTCCTAGAAAAGGTAGGGTAACATACGCACCGTTGTCAAACCCCCACACTGCAAAGGTCTGGCCCAGGTCCTCTTTGCTGGGTTGCAGTTCAGGATAATTGGCCGCCACGTTGGCCAGCCCCAAAAATCCGACCGTGGTGTTGATGAAAAACTGGCCGAATTCCGCACCCGCCTTGCGCACTTTACCCTGGAGCAAGCTATTGATAAAGCGCACCGGGAACCGAACGTTGTAGAAAACATTGCGAATGGCCGATCGCAGCTCCTCGGGTATAATAAATCCGTATCCTCTGGCAACCGGCTTGAGCAACCAGAAATACAGCTTGTCGTTAAAATGATATAATCCTGTATTCAATTCAAAAAAAGGATCAGGGATCAGCTCGACCTCTTCTTCTGCATATTCATCATCGTACTCATCATCGTACTCATCATCGTACTCGTCCTCGTCCTCCGCTTCAGCTTCTTCTAATACTTCATCGCGTGCTGTTTCCGATTGCTGGTCGCTGGATTCATTTGATTGTTGGGCAAGAAGCACGGCGGGCTCAATTGGCTCTTTATCAAAGCCCCCTGCGGGCGTATACCCACCAAGAACGAAGAAAAAGACGGTTAAAGCAACAAAGGCGAATAGGCTTTTCACGGGATTTGAACTCCTTTCAGCTGATAAAGATAGCTTAATCCGATGTATCGTAAATTCAGTCAATTATTCATTTTAATGACTTCCACCACTGACACAGAAACCATAGAGTGAAAGGAAGTGTCTAACGTCTATTAAAAGCCAGGGTGCAGTGATTCCAAAATGTTGGGCCCTTTTCTTGATTCACTTTGGTCATTTTACCTGTTTTGATTAACCTTGGTTGACTTTATTGCGTAAAATTTCAATCAGCTTATCGGGGGAGTTTTTGCTGAGAATTTGTCTGAATTGGGTGCGATAGTTTTTCACCATACTAACCCCTTCGATGATGATATCGTAAACTTTCCACGAGCCGCTTTTATCGGTTAGCCGGTAAAAAAGCGGAATCTTGCTGCCATCTGATGTTTCGAGATAACTTTGAACTTCTGCCCTGCCCTTTTTAAGCATGGTTTCTTTATCAAAAATCACTTTTTGATCCGAGTAGGCCAGAAGCCTGTCCGCGTAAACGCCTTGAAGCAACTGCTTAAAAAGATTAACAAATTCTTTCTGCTGCTCGGCACTCATTTTTTTCCAGTCGCGCCCCAATGTTCTTCTTGACAGTTCATTGAAATCGAAAATATGGTCTACCTCCTTGCCGATGATTTCAATCTGTACATCCTTTGGTTTGGCCTTGAAGGCCGGATCGCCCAGGGTCTTAATCACTGTATTGACCCCCTTTTCGACAGTTTCCATGGGGGTGGCGGCAAAACCCTGAAATGGCAATAACAGACACATTGCAAGTATTGTAAATAGACCGATGAATCGTTTATCCATAGTTAGGTCCTTTTGAGAATTGGTTTAATTGCTTTAATGGTATAATTTGTTATGATCTTAATCTTCACTACCGCCCACGTCTCCAAAAGCATACTTGCTGATCAGTTCCATTATGTCAGTCGGTGAATTGGTATCGGTGATGGTGTCACCGTCGGCCAACAGATCTCCGCCACCGCCCGGATCGACGGCCACGTATTTATCCCCAATCAGACCTTCTGTTTTTACCGAAGCAATGGCATCATCGTATATCTCGATGCCTTTGTTGATTTTAAATTCGACCTGGACGACCTGGTTTTCCTGGTCCATGGTGAATTTGTGCACCCGACCGATTTCCAGACCCAGCATGTTCACCGGGTTGCCTTCTCTCAAGCCGGTCACGGTATTGAATTTGGCATACAACGAATAGGTGTTCTCCCCGATAAATCCCACGTTGCCCAAATTTACGGCCATGTAGGCAATACAAAGCAAGCCGATGACGACAAAAATGCCGACCACTGTTTCCTTGGAATATTTCTTCATTATGCTTCTCCTCCGCGTGCACAGGTAAATCGTGCAATTTCTTTTTGGTTAAATCTAGCAAATTCCATCACGGACTCTATCTCGATCTGAGGCTTGCCCTGGGCCAATCCGGCCAGAACGCTGAATTCAATACAGTCCATCGGCTTTTCTTCACCTTCGATGTAAGTAACCACTCCCTGGATCCCGTGTTTCTTGAAATCTTTGGTGAAGTCCTCCATGATCCGCTGGGATTCTTCAAGATTGGAGTACGGCAGCACCGTGGCATATTCATTGATCGTCTGCCGCGATGAAAACCCGCCGACCGCACCAAAATGCTTGTTGATATAGGATCCCAGAGACCGAATAATCTGCTGGGCCACATCATGGCCTAAATTTTCACTGATGTTGTCAAGATCATCTATCGTGAAAACAGCCGCCGCGTAAGACGCATCCGTTTGCCGCTGGCTCAGATCACTTTGATAGCGAACTTTGAACTGGCGGCGGGAATACAACCCGGTCAATTCCTGCCCCAGACTTTCAAGGCTCGTAATAAGTTCCTGGCGGAACGGATGGTCAAACGATTCGAAGTCTTCGGGATTGCCCTGGAAAACAATTTTTCGACCATAAAGTGCCAAGATGCGATTGGAGATAAAATATACATCGGGAATTTCGTGACTGATCAAAAGGGCGGTGAATCCAAAGCGTTTTTGATAGTCGGCCACCATGCCCAAAATCGCATTTTTACGGATGGGGTCCTGACCGGTGGTCGGTTCATCAAAAAGCACAATGTTCGGATCTGTCACCAGCGCCCGGGCCAGAGCCACCCGTTTTTGCATGCCACCCGAAATTTCAGAAGAATATTTGTCGGCCACCTCCGTCAACTCAGTCTGCTCGATACGGGCCATGGCCTTTTGCTCGATTTCCTTCTTTTTTAACTTGGTAGTGTACTTGAGCGGCAGGGCCACATTTTCAAACACCGTCAGCGAATCAAACAGCGCATTGTTCTGAAACATGTAGCTGATCTGGCCAATGTAAGCGTTCCATTCGGCTTTTTTCATTTGATCAATGGGCTTGCCCCGAAAAAGGATCTGGCCCTCATCGGGTTTGAGCATGCCGATAATGTGCTTGAGGGTCACGCTCTTGCCCGTCCCCGAGAGGCCGATGAGCGTCGTCACCTCACCTTCATAAATTGAAAAATCAATACGGTTTAAAATGTTGCGATTTCCGAAGGATTTGCTGACCCCTTTAAATTCTATGATTGGCTCTTTTGGATCGTCCATAGGATTCCTGATTAAAATGGAAGTTAGTGTTTCTTATTTAATTTTTCTTTGTTTGATAGGAATACGTTTCCGTTTCTATGTTGAATCAATCTTGTAACAATTTAATGGTTTTCTGATCCTGTAATGGGCGATATGTTCGAAGCAGTCATTCATTTTTGTAACAGATAACTGTCAACGGAGTTTTTTTACGCAATTAGAATCCTACAAAATAAAAGAGTTTACAATATAATCGGATATCAGGATCATCACACAAGAGATCACCACCGCCGATGTGGTGGACAAACTGACACTCTTGGCTCCGAAGCTGTCCGTTCGCATATGCGTAAAATAGCCCTGAAAACAGCAGATGGTAATAATTAAAAGTCCGAATACGATGGATTTGATAAATCCACCGGTAATGTCATCGATTTGAGTGCTTGCCACAACTCGGTAAAAGTACGACCCGGAGTTGACTCCCAGAATTAAACATCCGCTGACCCAGGCACCGATAATGCCGATCAGGTCGAAAAATGCGGTTAGAATCGGAAAACTAATGATCGCGGCCGCAATCCGTGGGCTGATTAGGTAGCCCAGAGGATCTATGCGCATGGTGGACAGGGCGTCGATCTGCTCGGAGATGCGCTGGATACCGATTTCGGCGGTCATGGCCGAACCAGCGCGAGCGGTAATCATGATGGCGGCCAGGACCGGACCCATCTCCCGGATCAAGGTCAGGGCGATGGCAGTCCCCAGCACCCCGACGGAACCGAAATCGACCAAAACGAAGTACAGTTGCAGACCCAGCACCATCCCGGTGAAGAAGCCCACCAGCATTACGATCTGGGCCGATTTCGCTCCAATATAATAGACCTGTTGGATAATATCGGGAATCGCCTTTATTCTAAACATCATAATAAAAGATCGGAAAAAAAATATAGCCATGGCCCCCATGTCATTGTTAAGCCGCAGTGCTTTTCCGCCAAAAAAATTAAAAACGGCCCCCAATGGCCTTTTATCCGACTTCACCATTTGGGCGACTGTGGTATTTTCAACCCCGGAATTGTCTGCCATTTTGCGATCTTCCCTTTCCTTCGATG
>JASFSK010000468.1:0-4567 GCA_050114455.1 Desulfobacterales bacterium
GGAGTGATTATGATGCGGTCCCTGCGAGGTGGGGGACATCATTATGTAAAAGCACTGCTGCATGCTGTCCGAAAAGAAGAGGAAATTCGGCGCTTTCTGTGGATCCTCGGATTCATGACCCTGTATATCGTTGTGCTCATCGGCTACCTGCCCTTCATCGTGGCAACGTTGATCTATCATGCTTTAATATTCTTTTATTTGAAAATTGGCGGACCGGTTAAAATAATTATTTACACCCTGATCGCTACGGCCCTGGTTGCAGTTTTTCTTCCTGGCGTATTTGATATGCCTGTGCCCTGAGCCGTTCGACAGATAGCTGACATTTTAAAAATCAGCGGCCACCAGCAGAGGCTGCCACGGCCCCTTCCAAAGGCGATCCTCATATCCAAAGCCCTGCATGGTGGCCGCTGATTTCGGAGAAGACCTCTATGGATTGGTCGCTGGTACTGCAAGAATGGAAGCTTTTGCCGGAAGTATTTTTTAGGCTTGTCTCCAACCCGATTTTAATGCTGACCCTGGCTTTGGGTAGCATTACCGGAATGATTGCCGGAATGCTGCCCGGCATATCGGCCGTCATGTCCATGTCCCTGCTGCTGGGTTTTGTCTTCCGGGTGCCTGCCGAAATCGGTCTGGGGCTTTTGATTGCCATTTACGTGGGCGCCATGGCCGCCGGCGGTGTAACGGCAATCATGGTCAACATCCCCGGTACGCCTGCCGCAGCGGCCACCTGTATGGATGGTTTCCCCTTGGCCAAACAGGGGCGTGTCAAGGAAGCCGTCGAGGCCTCCTTCAGCGGTTCTTTTGTAGGAGAATTGCTTGGCGAAGCCGTTACCCTGATTCTGCTGCCCTTTATTGCCCTGATTGCTCTCAAATTGGGAGACTGGGAAATCTTTCTGGTGGCCCTGGTGGGAATCACCCTGGCCGGTGCCCTGTCTGGCGACAATCCGCTCAAAGGCTGGATCTCAGCGTTGATAGGGCTGGTCATCGCCATGGTGGGGATGGAAGATATCTGGGCCTACCCGCGTTTCGGCTATACCACCGAATTGATGCGTGGGTTTAATTTTGTGCCGGCCCTGATCGGCCTCTTTGGTCTTTCGGAAGTGTTCATGGTTCTGAAAATGAAAACACCCTACCAGATTCTGGGCGAAGGGGGCTGGGTGACCATCAATGTTAAACTCATCTGGAAGCACTTGGTCACCATCGTACGATCAGTGGTTGTGGCCGTGGGAATCGGAATTGTTCCCGGTGTGGGTGAATCAGCGGCCTGTTGGCTGGGCTATGATCTTGCCCGCCGCCGTTCCAAAAACAAAGAAAATTTCGGTAAAGGCGAGGTGGAAGGGGTCATTGCCGCCGAAGCAGCCAATAGCGCCACATCCGGCGGTGCGCTGATACCGTCTCTGGTCTTCGGCATTCCCGGCAGTGGTCCTACCGCCTTGCTCATCGCGGCCATGTTTATGTACGGCATAAGGCCGGGTCCAATGCTCATGCTCGAGCGCCCGGGGTTTGTCGCTGAGATCGTTATCCTGTTCTGGCTGTGTGCGATATTCAACCGTCTCGGGGCCATGCTGATTTCACCGACCTTTATCCGTATCCTTTCGAGCCCCCGCGAAATCCTGCTCCCCATCGCGGCGGCCCTGGGGGTACTGGGTGCCTGGGCTGCCGGTTTTACCCGCTTCGACATCTATTCCATGCTCGGGTTCGGCGTTTTAGGATTCTTTTTCCGACAAAAAAGCTACCCCCTGGCCCCCATGGTATTGGGGATTCTGGTCGGCCGATTTGCCGACACCTCATTGAGAAGGGCGCTGCTTACCTACAATGAAAATCTATTCCAGATGCTCACCAGACCATTTGCCATTATCCTGTTGATATTTCTTGTTTTCACGATCGTATCCCAGGTCCGCAGCTGGCGCAGAAAACGACAAAGAGGCAATGAAAAAGCGGTAATTCTCGAATAGGGAGGCATTCAATCTAACATAAATTCAAAATCCACAATCTTCAGTTCTAAATTATATCCCATGGAGGTACTCGATGACTTACAAACTTCACCATGTCCATTTGATCTGCAAAGATCTGGAGGGAATGATAAACTTCTTTGTCGATGCTCTGGGGGCATCGCTGATTGGCAGAAAAAAATTCGGCACGGCAGACGGTGCCTCACTCGATCTCCAGGGAACCACCGTCAATCTGCGGGTGGCCAGGGAGGATGAAAACATGGTGGGAGATGCATCCCAGGCCAGCTATGGATACGACCACCTCGGGCTGCAGGTCGATGACGTCGACGCCGCTTTTCAGGATTTAAACAATAGAGGGTTTACCTTTTTTATGGAGCCCAAGGATATACCTGATTTGAGGATTGCCTTTTTTCGCGGACCGGAAGATATTACCATCGAATTGGTCCAGGAAAAGGGGTAGCCTCGTAAGGCTGGCAGTTGCGTGATGCCCGTGGTTGTTCGATTGTAAATACTCGGATCCCTGCCCCGAGCTGTAAACCCTGCGCCTTCCGGCTCGAAGAGGATAGAGTTCGGCGAGGATAGAAACAGAGCTGGTCAGAGGCCTTTGGCGCTGTTTGGGGGTAGAAAATTGAGGATAAATTTTTGGATTGAACATAATCGCTATTTGATTAATGCCTTCAGGGCACAGACCAATGCCGGGCCTTTTGTATTCCTTTTATAAACTTTAATTCAAAATTCTGGAGGAAAAAGAGATGCAACCCAATAAGCTTCGCGAGCTGCTGCGGTCAGACAAGCCATCCATCGGCACTCGGGTTCACAGCACCTGGCCTTCGGTGGTAGAGGCCATCGGGCATACCGGTATGTTTGACTACGTCGAATTTCTCGCCGAATATGCCCCCTTTGACTTGTACACCCTCGATGATTTTTGCAGGGCGGCTGAGCTGCACGGCCTGTCCACCGTTATCAAGGTCGATCAGGAACTTCAAGGATTTTTAGCCCAGCGAGGAATTGGGGCCGGCTTTCAGGGAGTTTTGTTTGCCGACAGCCGCACGGTGGATGACGTTAAACAGTGCGTGGACATCGTACGTCCCGAAACGCCGCAAGACGGTGGAACCCATGGCGTGGGGATGCGCCGTTTTGCCTATATGGGCTATGGCGGATCGGCCGATTATGTTCAGGCCCTGAAAGATGTTGTGGTGATGATCATGATCGAAAAGCAGCCGGCCGTCGAGCGATTGGAAGACATCCTGTCAGTCCCCGGTATCGATATGATTCAATGGGGACCGGTCGACTATTCAATGAGCATCGGCCGCCCGGGTGGCAGAAATTCAGATGAAGTCAAGGCCGTCGAGCGCAAGGTTTTTGAAACAGCGCTAAAAATGGGGGTGCCCCCGCGCGCCGAGATCAACAGCGTCGATGAAGCCAAATACTACCTTGACCTCGGTGTGCGTCATTTCAACATCGGGATGGATCTCTCTATTTTGTTTAATTGGTGGAAAACCAACGGGGAAAATTTAAAAAAGGTTATTTCGGACGGATGAATGGTCTAATCTCTCCGGGTATAGTTCCCCGCAGCTTGCTGCGATAAATACGAGTTAGATCCAAAAGGAATTATACTCCGCGGCTTGCCGCGGCGAGATTTCATTCGATTGGCCGGTATCATTGGATCGCCCCCGTACCAGATAAATAATTAGAAAAACGTTTTGATATCATTATTTATTTGAACTATACACAACGACTTAAATCCTTGCGCATACATACACAGCGTTCTCGTCGATTGATCTGAATTTGAATTATAACGCCATCAATTCAAATGGCAGATGGGCAAGTAATTAAGACGCTGCGTATAATTGCATAGAGTGGCATAATCTGTACTCGAGATTTCACCCAATTTGGAATTATATTTAGAGGATATCACAACTTCAGCCGATGTCCTGATTGAATAACAAACAGGGGTAGTATAAAATGTCAGGATCTCAGTGGGTTAAGCAAGGTGGGACATTTAGCCATAAAAATGCATGTAAGGAATTTGGCCTTAAAGAAGAAGAAATAATTGATGCAATGAAAGCGGGCAAATTGCAATACCGACTAAACTATGCTCATGGCAATCCATACTTCAGAGTACTTCGAACCGAAATTGAGGCATTAGCTATAGAGCTACACGGAAACAAAACGGTAGAAAATCAAAAAATCAAGCATAAGTTGAGAACTCTTACCAGAGAAATTAATAGCCTTAAGAGAAAACTTGCATCTTTAGAAAAACAAAAAGTTAAATTACTTGAAATCCAAAAACATGCAAAAGCATAACAATGCAATTGACTCAGACTTTGAAAAGTCGTCGCTTTTTTTATGTAATGCTTTAACATTTTGTACATTAATTTTTTTGGGCAATGATATAGGGGCTTTTTAAAGCAGGTCATTGCCACGTTCGACATTTATCCAACGACTAAAGCTACATGGCTGGCCTCTATGCCTTTACATCTCTTGTGTGGACAAGGAAATAACCACCAGATTGCAGCACATAATCGCAAATTGAAAAAGAAAATTTGGGATCTAATACACAATGAATAAAGAACGGTTGTTTGAATATTTTAAAACACAAAACCAATCGAAAG
>JASFSK010000469.1:0-4552 GCA_050114455.1 Desulfobacterales bacterium
CGAGGTGACGATCCTGGGTGCTGTTTTCGGCAACGTTATCGGGCTTCTCTCACAGATGAGACTGCCCAGTTTTCGCTGGTTTCAACATTATGATGAACGTTGTTCGGGCGAGCATTTCGGGGTTCTGGCAGCCTGTGAACCGATGCAGGAAAACGGCTTGAAGGAGTTCTTTCAAGAACAGGGGGCCGAGGTTCGCGTGTTCGAAACAATAAAGGAAAGTCCGCAGCTATGATTGAAAACGACACCAAAACCAAGCAAATCAATCAAACCAAATCATATTGGGTGTTCCTGATCCTGGTTGCCATCGGTGTGGCTACTTTTATTTTAGGGCTGACCAGCGGCCATCCGCAAAGGGCCTGGCAGGCCTACCTCATCAACTTTCTCCTGTGGTCGGCAATCGCCCAGGGAGCGGTTCTGTTTTCCGCGGTCATGCACATGACCAAAGCCCGCTGGAGCGGACCGATTTCCGGTCTTTCGGAATCTTTTACAGCCTTTTTCCCGCTTTCATTTATTCTTTTCCTGCTTCTTTTTCTTGGTCGAAGCCATATTTTTCCCTGGTTGCATGAGGATTTACACGGCAAGGAGGTCTGGCTGAACATCCCCTTCTTGTTTTGGCGGGATTTCTTCGGACTTTTGATCCTTTACCTGCTGGGATTTGCATATCTGTTTAACGCGCTGCAACTGAAATTTGATCCAAACCAGCCATCGGGTGAAATACGTAAATTTATCTACAACGCATGGAAACAAAACCATCAAAATCCGGAACGGATAAAGAGCAGAATGACCATCTATGGCGGCCTCTATATCTTGGCCTTCGCATTGGTTCTGTGCCTAATCGGGTTCGACCTTGTGATGAGCATGGATCCCCATTGGATTTCAACTTTATTCGGTGCTTATCATTTCGTCAAAGCATTTTTCATCGGGCTGGGGGCGCTGATTATTGTGGCGGCCGTCATTCGACTGAAGCAGGGCGAGAGCTCGGGCATCAAACCCAGCCATTTTCATGATGTCGGCAAATTGTTTTTTGGTTTTTGTCTGCTGTGGGCAGATTTTTTCTACGTTCAACTGATGGTCATTTACTATGGCAACATTCCTGAAGAAACGCATTATGTGATTGTGCGCACCATGCTGGCGCCCTGGAACAAGTTGGCCTGGACAGTATTTATCGTCTGCTTTGTCGGCCCTTTTTTCATCCTGCTCAATCAACGCATTAAAACCAAACCGGTTCTGATGCTGACGATTTGTTCGGTCGTGATTGTAGGAATTTGGTTTGAGCATCTCCTATTGCTGGGTCCGGCCTTGAGCCATGAGAGCCAATCAATTCCCTTGAGCTTCTCCGACGGCTTGATTTCGCTGGGATTCTTGGGACTGATGGCCATTGCGGTTGGATATTTTCTGAAGGTTTTTCCCGAAGCAGTGCCGGCGACGGAAAATAATTGATCTTATAATCTAAGCTGTCTTTTGACAAGGGATAATACGTTGAGAAAAAATACGATAATCTTTTTTCTGATTTTGATCACCACAGTGTCATCTGCAGCCTTCATCTATGTTTTTTGGGAATGGCCGGGGCGCGATCTCGGACCGGAACAGCCGATCCCCTTCAGCCATACCGTGCACAGCGGGGTCAAGCAGATCCAATGCCAGTACTGTCATCCCTATGTTGCATATTCCAATCAACCGGGCATTCCACCGGTGGAAAAGTGTCTGCATTGCCATAACTATATCATCAAAAAACATCCCTGGATCCAGAAGGAGCACGAATACTTCAACACCCAAACCTCTACCCCCTGGGTCAAAGTCAACTATGTGGCCGAGCACGTTCTATTCAATCATCAACGGCATATCAACGGTAAAATTGCCTGCCAAGAATGCCATGGGCAGGTTCAGAACCTTCACCGGCTGCCGCACAAGGAGTGGCGTATGGGGATGTGCCTGGAATGTCACTATGAAAAGAATGCTAACGTCGATTGCTGGCTGTCGTGTCACAGCTAGCGCATGAAGTTAATAGTTATTTGTTAGAAATTATGAATGATTAAATTGTTGTTTTACCTTTAACTGACACCCAAAATAGATAACCACACGAAGTGTTAAAGGAGTCCTCACTTTGTCTGAAGAAACATTTGAAAACGCCGCTACAAATCCGACAGCAAAAGCGTTCACCCTGACATCGGCCTTATGGTTTGCTGGAGCGACCACTTTTGGGATGATCGCTGCGGGGTATTTGATAGCCCCTGATTTCCTGGCAAACATTGAGTACATCCATTTCGGGCGGGTGCGACCGATGCATATCAACGCAGTGCTGTTCGGGTTTGTAACGCCGGGTTTGTTGGCCGCCGCTTTCTACTATTTCCCGAAATTGCTGAGGACTGAAATTTACAGCCATAAGCTGGGCGTATTCAGCGCGATATTCTGGAACATCACCGTGGCCGCCGGTCTCATCGGCATTGCCACAGGGCACACCCAGGGCCGCGAATATGCCGAATTGGCCTGGCCGGTGGACATCATGGTGGTTATCAGCTTTGCCATGGTGGTGTTTAACATCCTGATGACCATCCGGCAACGCAAGGAGTCTATTTTATTTGTTTCCATCTGGTATACAACCGCTGCCATGGTGCTGACCTCTGTCACCTATTGTCTGGGTAATGTGATCTGGAAGCCGGATACCGGTGCATTGGTCGGCATTCCGGACGCGATCTTGTTGTGGTTTTACGGCCACAACATCTTCGGACTGCTGTTAACTCCCATGGCCCTGGGCATTGCTTACTATGTACTGCCGATTGCTACCCGTAACCCTTTATACAGCCATACCTTGTCATTGATCGGTTTTTGGTCTCTGATCATAGTTTACACTCATATCGGAACACATCACCTGCTGCAGGTACCGGTACCAACCTGGCTGAAAACCATCTCAATCGTTGACAGTGTCGCCATGGTCATCCCGGTCATGATTGTTCTCATCAACCTGTGGTACACCGTCAAGGGCAAGCTGGGTGAGATTCATGCCGACATCGGCGCCAAGTTTATCTTCACCGGCACCATATTTTACTTCTTCGTTAACATACAGGGTTCGATGATGGCCTTGCCCCATGTGCAGCGTATCACCCACTTTAACAACTGGGTCGTCGGTCATGCCCACATCGGAGTTTTGGGGTTTGCCGGTGTAACGGCCCTGGGTGGATTGTATTTTATCCTACCGAGAATTACCGGCAAACCACTTTACAGCAGATTTCTGGCTGACGTACAATATTGGTTGGTGCTGATCGGCATCACCGGTTTCGCCGTGGTGCTGACAACGGTTGGATTAATACAGGGTAACGCCTGGTACAACGGTGAAACCCTTTATCGAACGTTGCCAGAAATCCAACCCTATTATATCTTGAGAGCATCGTTAGGCACGTTTATTATGATCGGCGCCTATCTTGGTTTGTACAATGTCGTCCGGTCCTTGTATTTCAATCGTGGAGCATCAGCATGAGAATGACCCCAACTGTCATATTGGTCGGTATTCTGTCCCTGTTAGCTGCCATCACCCTGACAGTGGTATACTGGCCATATGCCAAACGCAACGTGACCCCGTCCGAGATCTTCCGCCAGCGAAGCGCAGTGGAAGAGGAAGGCCGCAAAATTTATCTCGAAAACGGATGTGTGTACTGCCACAGCCAATCCATACGCAGCATTGATTGGGGCCATGGCGCCGACCGCATCGCCCAATCCGGCGACTATGTGGCCGACGAACCGATTGCACTGGGGTCGCAACGAACCGGCGTGGATTTGTCTCAGGAAGGCGGCGAGCACCCGGACGATTGGCATATAGCGCATTTTATCAATCCACGCTACACCCGTCCCAGTTCCATTATGCCGCCGTTTGAATGGCTGGGCATGGAAAGGATCAAGAAACTGACCCGCTACATCCAGAGTTTGGGGCACAAAAATGCGGACCGCCGCATGGAACGACAGAATTACTGGAAAACGGAGTCCATCACGGCTTATGAAGCCGGACCCGATGCCAACGCCAAGTGGCTGTCGGATATTGTACCCGAGGGCTGGCGCATCATCCCAAATCCCTATCCAACGACGGAGGCCAGTTTACAGCGCGGGCAGAAGATCTATCAGAATTTTTGTATCGGCTGCCACGGCCCCATCGGCGACGGCATGGGGCCGGCGCAACCTTGGATATATCCGCCTCCCCTGAATTTTACGATTTTAAAAGGTAGAGAGATATCCGGCGGCATCATATATTACCAATTAATGAACGGAATTACCGGAACCGCCATGCCCTATTTCAAGCGCGATCTGGAATCGCAAAAGATTTGGGAAGTCGGTGATTATGTGGCCGTTTATTTTATCAATCAAAGTGATGCCAACACCGAGCCCCGCGGGATTGACTCGGCGTGGGAACCTTAATTTAGTTGAATAGTTGATTGGTTAACGAAACATGTACTACCCCTATTTTATTGCATACATGTCGGCCGGTTTCTTGATCAGCATCGTGGTCTTCATCTGGGCCCTGAACAGCGGCCAGTTCAAAGACCAGCAGCGGGCGCGGTTTATC
>JASFSK010000470.1:0-4552 GCA_050114455.1 Desulfobacterales bacterium
TTTTTCAGCCTGACGGGGAAGGGCAATACCCTGACAGCGCAACCAATTGACCCGGGTTGTCACAGCCGCACCGAACATCAAGTTCATTGCCACGACGACGGTTTTACGATTTTCACGTTTTTCAAGAAATGTGCCTTTTGACCATTGATTGAAGGCCCCCATCGACGGTCCGCACCAGATTTGATAGTCGATCTTTCTGGACAGATCTCCCGTGTTTGCCCATGTCGATGAGCGACCGAGATAAGAACGAAAAACCAGGGCCATCAGATGTCTGGGATTTTTCTCCGCAATCTCAATCTGTTTTGGGTCCCGCTGCAGAAAAAAACGCTTTGTTTGCTCCCATTCTTCCTGAAAGGTGCATCTGAAATAATCCCGCTGAAGTATCTCACGCTGCCCGGCGGGTAATTCGTCATAGCTGTTGTAACGGGAATACAATTCATATAATTTGGCAGCTCGCATTGCGAACATGGTTCCGCGTTTTAATACCTGGACTTTAACGCCAAGCTCGAACATATCCGCAGATGGCGCCATTATCACATCTGCTTGTTCGGCCTCGGCCAGCATTTGGCGAACCGTATCCGACGTGCCTGATTCGATGCATGCCTGGTTAATAGAGCCTGTCAGCACAAAAGCGGCACCCATGGCAAAAGCCGCCGCGGTCGACTCCGGAGTTGCGATACCACCGGCCAAACCGATGCGAACGGGTTTCCGATAGCCATGTTTCAACATCATTTCATCGCGCAGTGCCAGCATGGTCGGCAGTAGTGCCAGCGCCGGTCGATTATCCGTATGGCCTCCTGAATCTGCCTCGGCGGTCAGATCGTCGGCCATCGGAATTGAAGTGGCCAACTCTGCCTGTTCAGAAGATATCAGGTTTTTGTCAACAAGTTGTGATAAAAATTTTTGCGGTGGCGGCGAGAGAAACTTTCGTGCGACCTCGATCCGTGATACTTTCGCAACGACCTTGCCAGGGCAGATAATTTCCCCTTTGTAATCGCGGCGGATCCCGTTGACGCGATAGTAGACCAGGGGAAGTGTCAGATCCAGGTATGCCGACGCGCTGATGCGTTCAATCCCGCGCTTGATGTAAAGATCTACTGTGGCGGCTTCAAGTTTCGGATGCGTTGGGCTGTGAATCAAATTCATGCCGAACGGTTGTGACCCCAAGCGGCCCTCAATCGAGTCAATGGCAGCCTCAATTTCAACGGGCATGAGACCGGCTGCTCCAAAAAAGCCAATCATCCCGTTGCGCCCGGCTTCAACGACCATTTCAACCGATGTAATCCCATTGGCCATGGCGCCAACGACATAAGCATAGCGGAGGTTGTGGTATTTTTTGAAATTTGAATCGCCTAAATTTTGGGGGTGGAGCGCCGGTGCGTAGCCGATGAGTGGGTGCACATCCGGCCCCGACGGCTTTGGGCTGCCAAAGGATACATTACCATCAATGGCAACAGCCAATTGACCGTTGCAATCGATTAGATAAAGAGGATGGGTGACGCAATTTAAAGCGTCCAATAGCGCCTGGTCTCCAATTGCAGCCCGGTTCTGTTCAGGCCGCCACCATCCCGTGTGGCCGGTATTCATCTTTGTATCCAATAAAGGCAAGGGTTGTAGTCCAGACTTTTAACACAAAATAATCAAGGAACCTGATATTTGATCCAGACTGTGTAAAATAGTGAATATATCTGTATGTGTCAATCCTATATAGGGACAGCAACTGGGTCATCGCAGATGCATATTGTTGCTATCCCCTGGGATGATATCGTTTGTGCAAAGCCTTAAGTTGCTTGCGCGTGACATGGGTATATATTTGGGTTGTCGCTATATCGACATGACCGAGCATTTCCTGAACCGCCCTCAGGTCGGCGCCGCCCTCCAGCAGGTGGGTTGCAAACGAATGCCTCAAGCTGTGGGGCGTAATTTTTTTGTTTAATTTCGCCAACTCGCCATAGCGTCGCAATAGCTTCCAGAACCCCTGACGCGTCATCGGTCTGGCCGCCCTGGCGACAAATATGTAAGAACTGATTTGATTTTTTAAAATGGCTTGTCGCGGATGCCCCAAGTAATACTCAATTTTCTCTTTGGCATGGGCACCAATGGGAACGATCCGCTCCTTGGAACCTTTGCCGTGTACTCTGACAAAACCGGCTTCTAAATTTACATTCTGCAGTTTTAAATTCACCAGTTCAGACACTCTTAGGCCGGCGGCGTACAAGAGTTCGAGCATGGCAGCATCCCTTGCACCGGTCGGTTTGGCGGGATCCGGAGCGCTCAATAGCCGTGATACGTCGTCAACCGAGAGAACATCGGGAAGCCTGAGAGTTGTTTTCGGAAGATCAACCAGGCTGGCGGGGTCATGGCCAATAAATTTTTCATTCAGTGCAAACCGGTACATCCCCCTAATCGACACGAGATGTCTGGCCCTGGATCGGGCGCCTAAACCGGCTGCTCGCAGTGCAATCATATGTTTTAGGATTAAAGCTGCATCGGTTTCAGAAATACTGCGGCGACCGTTGTCCAGCATGAATTTTTGATACCTGATTAAATCTTGGCTATAAGAGGCTAGAGTAGCTTCGGAGAGCCCCTTTTCGACGATCAGATAATTCAGGTAGCGGTCGATAATCGTGTTCATCTGGGGCGTTCGGGATGAAGGCATAAAAGAGTGACCTTAACTGGCTAATAGGTATTGCTTCTAAAATGTTAGATAACAGTAACTGCCGTGTCAAGCAGTTATCATCACAACCCGATTTTTTTAAATTTTGACATTTGCTCTCATATTCTTATAGTTCGGTATCGCTCAAATCCTGATCCACCGATGTGCGGTGATAGTCAAAAATTCTTTTTAAATGTCAGCGGCCGCCAGCAGAAGGTGGCTGACCGCTGAAATGATCCGACCCATACCCTCTGGTCAATTTTGGCTGTTGGTTCGACGTCAGCGCGGCAGCGGTATTCAAAAAGGATGCTTTATTCCCTGCTATTATTGAGATACAGCACCCAGTTACCGGCAAAAGGAGAAAGATGAAGTTTAAAGCAGTTATTTTCGATTTAGATGGAACCCTGATAGATACCCTGGAAGATATTGCAGACGCAACCAATATTTTTTTGCGTAATTTGGGGTTTCCGGAGCATGATCTTCAGGATTATGGGTACTTTGTGGGAAGGGGCATAAAACCGCTGGTCAAGCAAGTCCTTCCAAAATCAGAGCGCGATGAAGAAACCGTCAATCGGTGTGTCGGGCTCATGAAAGCCGAATATGCCCGACGCTGGACTAAAAAATCGCGTCCATATCCGGGAATTGCCGAACTGATCGACGGATTTCTGACTGCCGGGTACCGGATTAACGTTCTTTCCAACAAGTCCGATGAAGCCACACGGCAAATTGTGGCAGAACTGCTACCCGACTGGCAGTTTACCAGGGTCCAAGGGGCCACGGCGGCCTTTGCCAAAAAACCCGATCCTGCCGCTGCACTCCATATCGCCGAAACGTGCGGAATTGCTCCGCAAGAAACCCTTTTCTTCGGAGATACAGCAATTGACATGCAGACTGCTAGTGCTTGCGGAATGTACCGGATCGGCGTACTCTGGGGATTTAGGCCGGCGGAGGAACTCATTGCGGGCGGTGCTCAAATGCTGATAAAACAGCCCCAGGATTTTCTACCTTGGGTAAAACACTGTTAGAATCAAAGATTTTTTGACAACCTTATGACATTCTTGTTTATGGTCAGTTTAAAGTCGGGTTGTATAAACTCATGGTGTCCCTCATCGAAGGGCAAGAACACCAGGCTGAACCGTTTGGCCTTGATCCGGATGCGATTGAGTCTTTCTTTCAGAACCTTACGCGGTTTCATAAAATTGGCCAGGGTCATTTTAAGGCTCTCGATAGCCTCCTCAATAGGTAAGTTGGTTGGATAGATTCCGTCATCCGGCATCTCCGGAAGAAGTTTTTGGCAGGGCTGCGAAAGCGTGGTATGGGTTGCCAACTGTAAAAATACCTTCGGTCGAACTTTAAAGGCCGGAACCCAGAATCGGAAGGGAACATCGCTCCAACCGCTTTGAACAGCGCGAGGCAAATTGGCGATAGCAATCAGATCGGCATAGGAATCAAGGCTGATACCGGATATATCCGCCTTGATTCGCCAGAAGGGCAAAAAGATCTGACGCTCTGCGTGACTCTCAAACCGGTAACATTTTAATTGTACCAGTTTTTTCCCAACCGGGTACCAGGCTGAGTTACAGTTTTTACATATCAACACCAGAGCATCGCGTTCACCCTCCAGATCCCATCCACATTTCGGACACAAGGTCGAAATCAAATGGACGTGCCAATGAGGACGATCTTCACTGATTTTATCAAATTCAAAATTTTCCGGTAGATTGGCTGATACTGCCCTATCAAGGATGGCATCATACAACCTGTCTTTCAGATAGAACGGCGAATAAATCAGGCTAAGAGTTTCACCAATGTTCGATTGGTGCAAGATCGGCTTGGGCACGGACTTGCCGAAGCGTTCCTGGAATGTATTTATAAATTTATCGAAGGGCTGCTGTG
>JASFSK010000471.1:0-4551 GCA_050114455.1 Desulfobacterales bacterium
ACCAGAGAATATCAGGAAACAGGTATATGAAAACAATCTCAATCGGTTATGACGGTATGACACTTGGCGATCTGATGGTGATTGCCAGAGATGGCGTCCAGGTTAAATTAACTGATGGTGCCGAAAAACGCATTCGCAAAACCCGCAGGCTGGTGGAGCGCTGGGTGAATGAAGAAAAAACGATCTATGGCATTACCACTGGATTCGGTGCTTTGAGTGACGTTGTCATCTCCAAAAAAGACACCCGGCTGCTTCAAGAAAATATCCTGATGAGCCACTCCGCGGGTGTTGGTGAACCCTTGGACGAGGAGGTCGTTCGCGCCGTCATGGCTTTGCGGATAAAGGATCTGGCAAGAGGCCATTCAGGTATTCGGCTTGAAACCGTTGAACATCTGATTGCGCTGCTCAACTGGGGCGTGTGCCCGGTAATTCCGAAGAAAGGATCTGTTGGCGCCAGTGGAGACCTGGCGCCTCTGGCGCACCTCGCTCTGGTCTTGCTTGGCCTGGGGGAGGCATTTTACAAAGGCCAAAGGATGTCTGGTGCCCAGGTGCTCAGAAAATGCGGCTTACAACCTATCGAGTTGGGATCAGGTGAAGGTTTGGCCTTGGTAAACGGCACCCAGGTGATGACCGCCATCGGCGCACTCGCCGTAAACGATGCGATCCGGCTATCAAAGATGACCGATGTCGCGGCAGCCATGAGCCTTGAAGTTCTGATGGGAAGTCGAACCGAGTTTGATCGAAAAATTCATCAAATAAGACCCCATCCCGGTCAAGCCGCCGTTGCCGCCAACATGGAACGTATTATCCAAAACAGTGAGATCATTACTTCCCATAAGGACTGCTCCCGCATTCAGGATGCGTATACCCTGCGGTGCTCCCCTCAGGTTCACGGCGCCACCAAAGATGCCCTCAACTATTGCCGCTCCGTGATTGAAACGGAGATGAACTCATCTACCAACAACCCGCTGATTTTTTCCGAATCCCAGGATTTTTTGCTGGGGGGCAACTTCCACGGACAACCGGTGGCCCTGGCCATGGACTTTCTCAGTATGGCGGTAGCGGAGCTGGCCAATATTTCCGAGCGCCGGATCGAAAGGCTGGTAAATCCGAAATTGAGCGGACTGCCGGCCTTCCTGGTCAGTGACGGCGGCCTCAATTCGGGATTCATGATTGCACAGTATACGGCCGCTGCACTGGTATCCGAAAACAAGGTCCTCTGCCATCCTGCCAGTGTGGACTCCATCCCCACTTCGGCCAACAAAGAGGATCACGTTTCCATGGGGACCATATCCGCTCGACAATCTAGAAACGTTATTGAAAATACGGAAAGTGTGATTGCCATTGAGCTTTTGTGTGCCGCCCAGGCCCTGGATTTGTTTACCAACCTGAAGCCCGGTGAGGGGACCCTGGAAGCCTATCATGTCATTCGTAATTCGATTGCCAATCTGGATAAAGACCGTATTCTGTCAAAAGATATCGCCGCCATGAAAAAGCTGATTGGAACAGAGAAGATATTGAGGGCCGTGGAAAAAAAAGTTGGTGAACTCCAATGAAGCCGATTATACTGCACCTTGGGCATGGGATTCATTTATATTTTTGTTTAACAGGTATTGTTGCGGTTTCCTCAGAAGTCAAATCACAAAGTTCGTTTTTATTGTATGAATTTAGTACTTCACGAATTGCTGGCGGAATAATGTCATCAAGTCTATTTTTTGCACCGTTGATCGTATGAAAGGATTTGTCTGAGTGAAAGTAATTGTTCCGCACGATTATTTCTTCCATGATTGGATTTCAACTATATTTCCTTCGGGGTCTCTAAAATATACAAATGTCAGATCACCAACGCCATCAACCGTTTTTTCAGTTACATTGCCTAATAATCGTCCACCACTCTTCAACGCTTCATTTAAAGTTTGATCAACATCATCTACTTCAAATGCAATGTGAGTGAATCCAGTGTGGTTAGCCATCGATAGTTCGCATTCATAATTGTTTTGATAGGAAAAGATTTCAAGAGTAGGCCCACTTTTGCCCTGACCGGGAAGTAATAGGTGTACGCCTTCTAAAACTGCTTTTTGCAAACCGGTCGCATGGTCCAACCATGATCCCGAATGCTTTCGTTCTGGAGGTTTGACTCTACATTTAAATACAGTGACATAAAAATCCGACAGTCTTCTCCAATCCCTGGCGACAATATTTGTATGTGCAAATCGCATTTTTCCCCCTTCTAATTAGGTATTCGAAATCTGCGACTACCTTAACTTATGACACAAACGCTGAGCGTGAACAACGGTCTGATTTAAGTATTATTCACAGAACTTCATGAGCGTCTCAATATCTTTGCACCATATTTCAATATGCTTGATTCTCATGCGCTATCTCCATGGGACACATAACGTTGCCAATCAGCCGCGCGGTTTTTGTGTTGGCTGAATTAGCTTTGCTGGGTAATCACTTTAAACTATCAAGTTCTGCTATGGCTCCATTGTAGCAAGGCTGACAGAGCCCGTGGGACAACTGTGGAAGCACTTCAAGCTCAAACAACCGCATTTGTTGTATTACGATTTCAGCCTCTTCCCACTCGGTTTTTGATATCGCTATTTTTTTACACATGCTACAGATTCTTAGATGCTTTTCCGATCTCTCTATGTCGGATCTCATCAATTCAACAAAATCTCTTAATTCTGTTTTGATTATTTGACTTCTAAACTCGATTAGGTCGTCTTTTTGCGGGATCACAGAAAGCTTTAAAAAGCGACGCTTATCTGGGGAGTCGCACCGAAAGGAAAATGACACTTGACGTCCGTATTTGCGAACTTTTTGCAGTATTAATTCATATAAATGTTTTGTCTCCGGGTCATGGATATGATCCAATAAATATGTTCCAATGACATTTTCAGGCAAACATGAGTCATCCCCAAAATTTTCTTGAGCAAAGGACAGCCAATTGTCACTTACACTAACAATAATCCCTTTTGCATCAACTTTGTGGCTGTAAGTTTTGTTTTCGTATTGTTTCATTTTTCTTGACTCTTTTATACCCAATGGTTGAATTGTGCGGTTAATAGCGTCCGCCCTGGTGATAGGGCATGCTGTCTCAATTTCTGGTACTGTACAATTTGCTATAATTTATTTTTAGGTGTCATTTCGAGTTTTTGGCTACCCAAAGATCAGACTTTTTCATGGTTGAGGCATAGCGTTCCAAATCCTTGCCCATACCCAAGCCAGCCGCCGCCAATCCTGGGTGGTTTTCAACCTTTGATCGTCAATTGGGGCGGAATGTGAACCGTCCAACTTCGCAACTTTGAATCGGAAAACATAATCAGGTTCCGAACCCATGCGCAAATCGGTCATGGCTACATACTCGCCCACGGTTGAAAAGGCATAATACCCCCGGGTGAACCTTCTTAGTTTGACAACAGGAGGATGTTCTTCTATTCCAGGCATCAGGTTCAGGTTTCTGGGGTAGAAATCGACGAACAGCGGTGTCTCCCGATCGAACAATGAAAAATAGGTTTCGAAGTATCGGTCTTTGTCGATGCCCACCACCCGCCATAGCAGAGTGTTGAACGGTGCCGGAGAGGATAAAAACCGGGAATAGGACACCTCCTGACGAGCAAGCTTTTCCGTCACCCTACGTTCAACAAATTCCGCGGCGCCAAAAGCCCAGGCCACGTAGACCAGACTGAGAACCAGTCCAACCATGTTGAGCCGATGCCCTAAGGTTCGATGCCTTTTTATCAGCAGCACCGTCAGGACTCCCGAAAATATCGGTAGCGTAAAAAAGGGGTCAATGATGAATAGAATCGGGATTGCCATGGGCGTGGTGTCAACAGGCCAAAAGATTTGTGTCCCGTAGATGGTCAGCAGATCTAAAAGTACACTGCCTTCAAGCACAAGTAAGGACAGCAAGACCCATCGGCCATAGTACCTTTTCGTGTCAGGATGAACACTCGCAATCATCCAGGCGATGATCGGCGATAAGAGTGCCAGGAGAATGAGAGAATGGCTAAATCCCCGGTGGTAGACAAAATCATTGACTGGCCCGCCGAGGGGGATAAAAACATCCAGATCAGGTAATGTTCCCAAGACGGCCCCCCAAAAAATGGCCTTCCTTCCGACCTTTTTACCAAGGACTGCCTCTCCACAGGCGGCTCCAAATGTCAGCTGGGTCAAAGTGTCCATCGTTTTTCTACTATCGGTCCAGGCTGGTTGGACAGGTGAACGGCCTTAATTTTGTATTCGTCCGGGTACCGGTTCGTTTTTGGTGCCCAATTTACTATTCATAATGGGAATACCTTTGGAAACTCTGTGGACCACAATGGCTTGTTGATAAACCCCGCAAGATATTCCCGTCCGGTTCATTGGATTGTTATGTGTTTTTTTCGACCATCTCCCATCTGGCATTTGTCTTTAGTTTTTTATTGAGGTGGTAGGTTAATGCTAAAGCAATACAAGTTTTCAACTCTTTTTCGGGAATTTCATCATCAATGTTGAAATCAATACTCCTATTGCCTCCAAAATTGAACTTTTTCGGATATTTTTTCT
>JASFSK010000472.1:0-4539 GCA_050114455.1 Desulfobacterales bacterium
CGGTTTTGCCGCCCATGGAACTGAAGGCTTTGATTGCCAATGGGGCCGTCGTGTCAGAGGCCATGGCTGTATCCACCCGGGCGATGACCAGCTCGCCGGCACAAACCTCTTTGTCCGCATGGCTTGAAATTATTTTCTCGACGATGGTTTGACCCATAATACAGTGAATACCTCTAACGCAGAACGAAAGTCTCAGAAGGCTTCATTGAAAAGTTTCAACACAGTTATTTTGATTAAAAGATTCGAAATCCGAAATTCGAAACAAATTCGGATGACTAAATTCCAAAATATTAGTGGCAGATGTTCGAACCTGGGGTTGCTCTGATCTCTGCTATCTGTCCTCTGTCACTTTACTACCTGAATATCTTTACGGTCGATAACCCGATGCATTTTGCCCGAAAACTGCTTGTTGAAATATTCCTCCAGCGACCGGCTGATAGCAGCAACTTTCTCGATATCGACCCCGGTTTCAATGCCCATCTGCGCGGACATGAATGCCAGGTCTTCGGTGGAAATATTGCCGCTGGCCCCTTTGATGAAAGGACAGCCACCGGTGCCGCCAAATGCAGTGTCAAAATGAACGATACCGATTTGCAGGGCTGCCAGTGCGTTTGCCAACCCCTTGCCTTCCGTGTCGTGAAGGTGCAGGAATACGGGCTTGTCTTCGGCAAGCTCCATGACTTTACCCGATATTTCTTGAATGGATATGGGGTTTGCCATGCCGGTGGAGTCCGCCAGGGCGATCTCATCAATACCGAGATCTAACTGCTCTTTGAGCATGTCGATGACAGCATTCGGATCAACAGCACCTTCAAATCGGCAGCCGAATACACACTGAAGTCCACCGCGAATGATCAGCCCATGCTGTCTTCCGGCTTTAATCATCTCGGCCATGCGCTGTCTGGCTTCGGGCAACGTGGCGTTGGCATTCTTGCGACTGTGGGTGTCGCTGGCGGAGATGGAGGCGGCTACATGCTTCAGACCGGCATGGGCTGCACGCTCAAGGCCTTTAGTGTTCAGCACCAGTCCGCTGTAAATCACGTCCTTGTTGTGGTCCAATCCCCTGCATATATCTTCGGCATCAGCCATCTGAGGAACCAGTTTGGGATGCACAAACGAGGTCACCTGAATACGTTTAATGCCGGCATCCGCAACCTGTTCGATGATCTCGAGTTTTTTGGCGGTAGGAATGAATGGGCGTTCACTCTGTAGACCGTCTCGCAGGCCCTGCTCTTCGATCACGATATTTGGGGGGTAAGAACTCATTGATGCTATCCTCTGCGGCTTGTCTGTTTCATAATGATTGAGACGCCGCCGCTCAATGCATTTTTAGAACTTTAGTGTTGAAATTGCAAATCGGTTGTGTCATATCATGAAGGTTTTAAAAGTATTGTTGTTATAACTTTTAGACCCATTACTGTCAACCAAATTCTTCTGCTCCAGGCTCCCGGGTTTATTCTGGTTTTGGATCAGAAATTGTGGTAGGCAGATACTGCCTAAATCTTTTAAAAATTAGAGCTTTTGGAATAAACGTGCTAGGGTGTTACGACGATTTAAAGTCGCATTGCAAAATTATCGATGGCAGAACCTTATTCTACCAAACGCTCTGATGGACATTCACGTTTAAGGAGGAACCCTAAAATGACTGAAGTTAAAACAATTGTGCGGGCCGGACAGATAGTCCCTGCCCATGATAAATCAGTAATACTTGACGGCGCTGTTGCCATAGCTGGCGAGAGGATCGAGGCTGTTGGCGGCTTTGAAGATTTGTCGGCCAAATACCCGAACGCAGACGTGATCGGCGGAGACCAGTTTCTGCTCATACCCGGTTTGATCAACGGTCACGGTCATGGGCGAGGCCTGACGGACTTCCAGCGGGGTGCTCTGGACAACACCTTGGAGTCTTGGCTTTTCGATACCCGCAAATATGTGCCCGTGTCAACCTATGATGATTTGGCGCTTTCCGCCATACGGCTGTTAAAATGCGGCGTAACCACCACCATGCACAACCATTTGCTGAAAAATCCAGCTGATTTTGAAGCTGAATTTGATGAAGGATTGCAGGCTTACCGGGACAGCGGGATCCGGCTGCAGTTCAATCCCGGTGTTCGCAACGACAATCCGTTTATCTACGGCGACAATGCGGCCTTTATAGAAGACCTTCCTGAAGGGCTTCGAAAAGCGCTGACCGCGCCGCCGCCGGCAGGATCACTGGGTGCAGATAATTTTGTCGATGCGGTCACCACCCTTCATGCCCGTCACAATACGGATATGACCCGTATCGGTTTCGGTCCTCTGGCTCCTCAATGGTGCACGGATGAGCTGCTGCTGGAGATACGCAAAGCAGCAGAAAATTTAGATGCACCGATTCATGTTCATGCTGTCCAGTCGATTTTTCAAAAAGTCTACGGGTTGGAATTCCTCGGTAAAACTCTGGTGCAGCATATGCACGATATCGGATTTCTGGGCAAAGGTGTTGTTATCGGGCACTGTGTCTGGCCGACGGAAGATGATATTGTCCTGCTTGCCAAAACCGGCACGGCGGTCACCCACCATCCATCGTGTAACCTTCGTGTCAGAAACGGCATTTCTCCGGCCTTTCATATGCTGGAGGCAGGTGTGCTGGTCGGATTGGGCCTGGACGGCAAGTCTATTAACGACGACGATGACATGATTCAAGAAATGAAAATCTGCTATCTTCTCCACCGATTGCCTTCGCTGGAGCTGGACTCTACCCATATGACATCGCGGCAGGTCTTTCAGATGGCAACTGAAAACAACGCCATACTGCTAGGATATGAAAAGGATCTGGGCCGATTGGAACCGGGCCGACTGGCCGACATGACCCTGATTGACTACAATGCCATGGCCCATCCCTATGTGGACCCTTCCCACGATCCGATTGACACATTGCTCTATCGCGGTGCGGGCAGATTTGTCGACACGGTGCTGGTTAACGGACGCGTCGTCGTGCAATCCGGCAAGGTTTTGACCGTTGATGAAGAAGAAATCGGCAGCCGCCTGGTCGAGGCTGCTTCTCGCCCGAGGTCGGCCAAAGAGGAGTCTATTATGCAGGCCATGGACACCGTGAAAGCACGGGTGAAGGCCTACTATGAAGGCTGGACCCGCAAGGTTGATCCTGCGCCTTATTTTAAGATCAATTCTCGCACGGATGGACTGATCATTAAAAAATGAGATTGCAAATTACGCTCACTGTACCGGAGGGCAAACGAGTCATCGCCAAAGGCATCAGCAGTCTTCCGGCAGTAACATCAGCCCTGGAGGTCGGCAATATTTTCCTAAAAGGCGGAACCACGGTTTCCGCCGTTTGTGAGGAGTTGACGGGCAAACCCATGAGTATATTGGGTCGAATCAGCGCCAGGGGTGCGGTGACGGCCAGAACCAATCCTGGAAAATATCACTGTGCATTGATCGAAATGGGGAAACTGATCGACGCCGACTCGTCTTTGGATTCAGCTGTTGAAAAACTGGGTCCGTCGGATGTCGTTATTATTGGCGCCAATGCCCTTGATTCGATGGGAAACGCAGCCATGATGTATGGTGCGTCTATGGGTGGGCCTCCTGGCAGGATTATTTCTGGTCTCATGGCCGAGTGTCGCAACATTATCGTTGCTGTTGGGCAGGAAAAGCTGATTCCCGGTTCATTGCCGGACATCATTCAAAAAACCAGCCGTAAGAGTGTCGATCGCTCCTTGGGCATGGCCGTTGGTTTGACGCCGGTTGTCGGCCGTATCGTTACCGAGGTGGAATCAATTTTAGCACTGGCTGATGTGGATTGCTTTGTGATCGGCAGGGGCGGCATTTCGGGAGGGGAGGGTGCGATAACCCTGGTCATCGACGGTTCCCCAAAAGATGTCATGCGATTGGACCGGTTGATAGCCCGCATAAAAGGTTCAACTACCAGCGGTATGCCCCAGACCCTGGCAGAATGCGAACCACCCTGTCCGAGTTGCGCGAAACATCTTGCCTGCACCTATAAGGCGGCGGGGCGGGAAAGGACAAAGGAGTAAGTCATGGACAGCAGCAGTAAATACGATCTTTTGATAAAAAACGTGCGGCTGGTTCGACCGAATTCCGACGCTATTGTGGATACCGATATCGCCGTCAAGAATGGGACCATCGATCGTATTGGGGTAAATATAGCTACGGATGCATCACTTGACGTATACGATGGAAAGGGCCGATTGGCCTTCCCGGGGGTGGTGGATGCGCACATGCATACCGGGATCTACTCACGATTAGAAGATGATGCGATAACCGAAAGCCGGGCAGCCTGTATGGGGGGCGTAACCACCAGCTTAAATTACATCAGAACGGGTGCTTACTACCTTAACCAGAGCGGGCCCTACCGTGAATTTTTCCCCAAAGTGCTCCAACTTTCGGAGGGCCGTTTCCATGTCGATTATGCCTATCACCTGGCACCGATGGACCGGCAGCACATTGAGGAAATAGATGATCTGGTAAACAATTTCGGCGTGACCTCGTTTAAAATCTTCATGTTCTATGGCAGCCACGGTT
>JASFSK010000473.1:0-4539 GCA_050114455.1 Desulfobacterales bacterium
ACGTCAAGTTGGATAACAGCATTATCAAACCGTTTAAAGTTGAGCCTGGAAAATATGTCGAAATCGCTGTTTCCGATACCGGCGTGGGCATCGACAAGAAAACCCGGGAAAGGATATTCGAGCCTTTTTTTACAACCAAGGAAATGGGTCGGGGAACCGGCTTGGGATTAGCCTCGGTTTACGGCATTATTAAAAGCCACGGCGGCTACATTGAAGTCAGCAGCGCAAAAGAAAAGGGGACCACTTTTACCATCCACCTGCCGGCATCGGAAAAGGGTGCTGTCGCAGATAGCCCGGCTCCGGCGGACTGGTCCAAAAAGTTTGGTACAATTCTGTTGATTGATGACGAAAAGATGATCCTTGATGTTGGATGTGAATTACTGGAAGAATTAGGATACACAGTTCTCTGCGCTTTGAGCGGAAAGGAGGCCCTTGATATTTTTAAAAAGAATTCGAAAAAAATAGACCTGGTCATCATGGACATGATAATGCCGGGTATGGGCGGCGGAGAAACGTTTGATCATCTTAGAGATATCAATCCAGACATTAAGGTACTGCTTTCGAGTGGATATAGTGTGGACGGTCAGGCCACCAAAATTTTGCGTCGTGGATGCAACGGATTTATTCAAAAACCGTTTAATCTGAATCAATTATCCGAAAAAATTGGAAAAATTATGGAAGCCAAGTAGTGTTTATGGTGTCAACAACTCTGGATTTTAACCATAATCTCGCAGGTTAAAAACCCCATGATTTTTTAAGATATCTGATTCAGGGCGCCAACACAGGCTCTCGCATAATCCTCGCGATGGCCAGAGAAGCTGCTTGAGCGGCTTCAGGAAAGACATCTTTCAGGCCCCGAATATGCCTCAGATTATCTGCTGTTCTGACAATCAGCATTGCTAAATCCCCCTCTTCCATTTCTGCGATTTTCATAACCCTTTCCCAGGATTCTCCACGGGCCCAGGCATGAACCGTTACTGCCGGCCGTAGCTGTAATGATCGGACCTCAAATTTGTTTTTAGTCATCTGGGCAGCGAATGGTTTTAATGCACCAGTCACCTTTACAAAGGTTTCTCTTAATGAATCTGAAACAAGTTTTTCAATATTCCTATCATCGGATTCGCGATCATAAACAAAAGAGGCAATGACGGCCGCAAGCATATCTGGATCTGATTGAGGGAATACGCCGCTTCGAAATCCTTCAGCAATCAAAAGTGGTTGATCCACTCTCAGCTGGCTGGCCCATTGTCCGTCCCGGGTCAATTCATATTCAGTGTTTACAAATCCGGTGTCTATCAAAAACTTCAAATGGTGCATAAAATTTTTCCAGAGATATTTGTGATCGTACACCCTTTTTTCTCTGGATTTTGATTTGGAAATTAAATAGTTTGCGAATGATTTTTTCAAGAGCGCTTTGATCTGGTCCGGGTTATGAGAAAGCAACAAATTGAGCACCATTGAAAAACCAATATTGATCTGGCTGACAACGTCGGAGGGAGGCATATGATAAAGTTTTGCCATTAACCTTACGTCCATGAATCTGCCAGCCACAACCAGAGCAAATCCAATTTTATCCATACCCCTGCGACCGGCTCGTCCGGTCATCTGATGAAATTCCGTAGAGGTCAGCGGAAGGAAGTGCTTGCCATTAAAACGATCTGAATTAAAAAAGACGACTGTTCTGGCAGGAAAATTAACCCCGGCAGCAACCGTGGAAGTCGCAAAAACCGCATCAAGAAGACCTTCGGTCATAAGTTTTTCCAGTACCAGTTTCCACGAAGGAAGCTGCCCGCTGTGGTGGGCGCCGACAGCCAGGTTTTCTAAATAGCCCCGGTGACGATGGCCTGCGATGTGCGGCGTTCGTTCAACGTAGGTTTCAATTTTTCGCCTCAGTTCCTGTTGGCGGTGAGTCGCGATTACCTGTTTGCTCCGACAAGAGTTCAATGCTCGGTCACAATCCGCCCGGGATTTTAAAAAGAAGATTGCCGGCAGAAGATCATATTTTTTTAATATCTGTAAAATTTCACCAAAAGGAGGTAAGTTGCGGTAGCCGTTAAAAAAGCGGGATCTTTTGTTTTTGACAAACTGATTGACCTTTTTATGAAGCCGCGTTCGTTCACCCGCCTTGGCCCGACTGGCCAGGGGCAGCAAAGTGCCGGAGGGATGAAGGAAGAGTGGATATAATGGCACCGGGCGAACGGTTTCTTCAACAATCTCACATTTTTTCGAGCGAATCGATGAGAGCCAGTCAGCGATTTGCCGGGCATTACCAATGGTGGCGGATAGCATGAGTAACGGAATACGGGTCGGAAGATAGATCATGATTTCTTCCCAGACCATACCACGATCCTCGTCGCCGAGGAAATGGGCTTCATCCAAAACGACAAAATCAGTGGACAGGGATCTCCCCCGGTACATGGCATCATATAGCTGGTTGCGTAAAATCTCCGTGGTACCGATGATGATCGCGGCATCCGGGTTTTCTTTGCGATCGCCAGTGAGAATGCCCACGTTCCGAGCCCCGAATATAGCGGAAAATTCGGCATACTTTGAATTGCTTAAAGCCTTGAGTGGGCAGGCATACCAGCAGTGCCCGTCTCGTTCTCGAATGCGGGCGATGGCCGTTTCGGCAATCCATGTTTTTCCAGCACCGGTGGGAGCGGTTACCAGACAGTCTGATTGCTCGATCTTGTTGACGGCCTTTGCTTGAAAAGCATCGGGGGCAAACGGCTGGCTTGGTGGAACGCCGATTGCGGCAAAGACTTTTCTAAGGCCGCTATTAGCATCGGGCTTTAGCCCTTGCGTTTTATTGGATTTGCCAAATCGACGTTTCTGTTTTGAATAACGCTGTCGGTGGTGATGCATACTTTAGAGATTTGCGATCATTTGTTCAACCTGTTTTCTTGATGGCGAATTCACATCAAACGGTGATACGCCGTTAAGATCGGCTTCGATAAGGGTGTCATCATAGGGCAAGAACGCAATAAATTCAAAATCGGAAAGTTGGGCACGCAGAAAAGCTTCATCTTTAGGACCCCGAATCTTATTGCCGACAACACCGATGTTGTTCAATCCGATCTCCGAAGCCAATTGTCGAATATGTGCGGCCGTGTCGATGCTGCGCCGCCCAGGCTCTACAACCACAATTAACTTATCGACAGCCTTGGCGGTGGCCCGGCCAAGGTGCTCGATACCGGCTTCCATATCCATGACCACAACTTCATCTCGGGCCAGTACGATGTGCATGACCAGGGCCCGTAACAACGTGCTTTCCGGGCAAATACACCCAGCCCCACCCTTTTTCACGCCCCCGAGGCGCATAAGCTTTATATTCTCAAATTTAGCAGAAAGCGCATCTGGCAGGTCGTCCACTTTGGGATTGAGTTTAAAAAATCCGCCGATACTGCCCGGCTGTGCGCCAGTCCGTTCGAATACCAGTTCCTTCATTTCAGAAATCGGAACGATATTCTCTGAATTCTGGATACCCAGTCCGGCGGCCAGGTTGGCATCCGGGTCTGCATCAATGGCAAGCACCCGTTTTCCGGTCTCATTAAAGGCTCTTATTAGCAAAGATGCGAAAGTGGTTTTGCCGACACCACCTTTACCGCTGATAGCAAGCTTCATGGGTTGGTCCTTTCCAACTTTTTTGTTTCTTGGATTGAATGCTCCAAGTTGAAAGTATTTGATTCGGAAAATTATACTAATTTTATCACCAGCTTTATGGGAACATAAGACAGGAACTCATGGGGGCAATAGGAAGGGCTTATCTAAACATCATTCGGATGAAAAGCGCGGTGTAAGTTCACCACACTTTTAGCTCCGAAATGCTTTATAGAGGCCGCAGTGAAAAACAAAGAGCCGAAATCTGTAAGCAAATCAGGAAACTTAATGCTAATTTTTAACCCAGGTCGCCGGTGTCGTCGTGGTTGACGGCGTTCGGGTCACCGAAGCGGTTGCGACACCTTGAAACGTGATTGTGGCAGAGGCGCCAGGGGGAACAGAATTCCAAGTATATTCTGTACCAAGATCGTAGTGTCCACCGCTATTCAGAGCATTCAAGACATCGCTATCGCCAGTATAACCAGTTTCGGATATTTTAACAGCCGCCCAGACCAGGCTTTCACGGCCGTTCATTTCGGCGATGGCAGCGTCAAGACCTCTCTCTCGCGCACTTCTTTCTAAGTCAATATACCGCGGCACAGCCACGGCTGCCAAAATCCCCAGTATAATGAGAACTGCGATAATCTCGACCAGTGTAAAACCCTCTTGATTTTTTAAAACATTCTGTTTTTTCATGATAGCTACCTCGCTCGAAACTGATTTGAATTGGAGTGGAGATTAGCGCCGTTTATAAATCATCCCCGTCTAATATAAATGTGTTATAATTGCACCAACTTTACTGTGAGGATATTCTCAGAAAGTTTAAATCCAATTACCTTGTATAGATTGAAATTTGAAATAATGAAAAAAATTGCTTGGACGCTTCGTTAGAAAACCCATCGAATATTTTACTTACAATTTAAAAGCTTGCATTAATAA
>JASFSK010000474.1:0-4536 GCA_050114455.1 Desulfobacterales bacterium
AGAAGTGATGATTATTTCTGCTTCCGTCCTGGGCGCAGTATCATTCACCCAACATCCTTTTTCCCAGTTCAAGGAATCAAATTTGTCCATCAGTTCACTTCCTTAGATCAAATCGTTCCAGGAACTGACGGCTGTGCTCGGAAATGGCATGCTGCAACCCTCGCTGCAACCTGCTGACAACCTTGGTCTTTATTTCCCCGGAATGTTCATTGATATATACTTTGGAAATTTCAGTCGGGAGCACCAGGATGTTCGGATCCCATGCGGAAAGCCGTCGGCAGAGCTCCCCCTTTCCGGAAAATACCTTGTTTTCAGCGACCGTGGTTTCAATGCCTGGAATTTGGATCTTTTCAAGCTGCCGGCGCCAATCATCTATCGCTGTTTGCCATTTTAGTCGATTGAGCAACTCGGTGCCGATATTGAACAGCGGCGGCGAAGTAACTCCTTTCCGGATTTGACGAGAAATATTGTAGGAATGGATGTCGTAAACAAGGCACACACCATAGCGCTCAAGCATAACTTTTATACAGCTGCCGATAAGCAGATAAAACGCATCGTATTTCTGCAGACTTTGTCGGTTCATACCAGCAGTGGGTACTGTATGATAGACTTGCTTGCCCCAAAACATATCCGGTGTTAACGGCAGCGCAAGTTCAGGGGGACGATTCAGATCGTACTCCGAGCGTGAATCCAATCCCCAGATCGTGGCGTGATTTCCACGAATCAGGATATCGGTAGCCGGATCTTCTTCAAACAAGCGTTCTTCCTCGGACATGCACAGTAAAGGCCGCAATTCAGTACGAACACGATGCCCGGCATGAATGGCAGTGACGATGGTGGGTACAGAAAAATTAAGGTCAAAGGCAAATCCTTTGGAGCTGTCAGCGCCCCTGGTTAACTCCCCTCTTCTCAGACGCTTGTATAGATCGACATGATACGGTATTTTCATGATAGGCAAGTAACTCAAAAAGGATGCGGGATGTTTTATACCAATCCAAACCTGCTTAAGCCGGATTCTACAATGATATGGACCAATTGCCGATATTCTTCCATCACGCCTCCGGGGGACGGATGATACAAGGAATAGATCTGAGGACTCCAGCTCTTGTCGGGCTTTAGGCCCGGAATCCCATTGACCTCAATAATTTTGAGAGTGTCGTCTGCCCCGACACGCATGTCAATCCGCACATGGTCCAGGCAGTTAAGGACTGCGGCGGCCTGTCTGGCGAGTTCGATGCTTTCTGCTTCCCTCGTTTCAGGACGATGAATTTTAGTGAGTCCGACACCTCTTAAATCACTTCTCAGTATCGGGTATTTACCGTAATGGGATGGATCTACCTTAACCACGCCGGAAAGAAATTCCTGATTCTCACCATTGCCATACATCATAACGGTATACTCCGCCCCCGGTAGATATTCTTCAATCAGCGCAGGCTGTTCAAATTCAGCATGAATGTAATGGATAGCCCTTTCAAGACTATCGGGTGTGTTCACCACGCTGTCATCACTGATGCCAACAGATCTTGATTCACAGCTGGGTTTGACAAAGACGGGAAAACGTGCGTCAGGAATATTCTCACCGATGTCAACCGTATAAAAATAGGGCACAGACACATGGTGTTGCTTCAGAATTTCATGGGTTAGATTCTTTTGAATCAATTGTTTCATGGTAAGGGCATTAGGGCCGATGTAGGGTATCCCTTTGGAGTCCAGAATATCGGCGATCCAAAGCCCATCGTCTTCGTTCAACCCCACAATGTCCGCCTTGGTGGAAATGTGATACAGGGCACTCCAAATAATGTCGAAGGAGTTTGTATCTATGGCATCCAGAAAATCTTGCTTGCTTTCAATAAAAACAATTTCAGCCGCCTGGTTGGCCGTATTGAGGGTTTCGCACAACTGGCGACTTACTTCGAGATCGCCCCACCCCTGGGCGTCTCCGGCCGGTCCGGTCAGTATCAATACTTTTTTCACTGGGTGTACTCCATAGCTTTTTCCATGGGGAGTGATTTACCCCAACAATGGGTTAAACCTCAAAGAGGTCCGGCTGATAGGTATAGTCAACCAGAGCATCTGAAGCCTTTTCCGATTTACTGCTGATGATGCCCGCAATTGACTGGATCTTTGTTTGCTCCAGCAATATTTTTGAGATCACTTTGACCTTGATATCTTCCCCCCAAGAAAGAGCCGGTTTTTTTAGGTTGAACAAAAAGTCGCTCATCGGGGTGTTGGGATCGAGCAATTCAATCTCAGCGGTTAATTCTTCCCTTAATTTATCCCGAAAAATATTGGCGCTGTAAGCAAAATGGGTACAGCACAGCGCAACAAAAACCGTTCCTCGTCCGTCTATTTTTGGAGCTGCTTGACGCATATATCTAGCTATCAACCCAACCACGGCTTCACCCTGGGGAGCTTTTTCGATTTCAGTGGCCACCCCGTGGCAGGCCTGGGTGATAATACGGTCGGCAGCGATGCCTCTCTGCACAAGTATTCGCTGATGGACATTCTCCGATATGGTCGTGCGGGTACCCAAAATGAGGACCTGGCTGTCAGAATTCTTGGTAAGTCCGCCGAATATCAGATCGACGCCGAAGTCAACGATGTCCACGATCGGTATGGTCTCATGCTGGCTGCAAGGTGTTCGTTCATAAATGACCGACAGCGTGTTGCAGGCAATCATGATCAGATCGGGATTGTAGCTTTGCACGCCTGTCAAGGCCCGATCAAACACCCGCACCCTTTCAGATACACTGCCCAGAGAATTGTAGCCCCGCGCCTGCTCCGGCCAGACATTGAAAAAAAAGAGCGAAACATTTCGAAAAAGAGGCCGCTCCTGCAACGCCCGTTCCAGTTCTGCACAAATAGAAAAACCGCCCAAACCGGAATCCAGGATGGCAATCAGGACCCTGTCTTTATTGAACAGCGCCTCTATTTTTTCTCGATTTATCGTATGCAATTTTAAACGGTTTTATTTTTATTAAATCAATTCAGTAATTCCTTACTTCCAGTGAATCACCGGTGCGTTTCTCTCCGGCAATCGATGATACTTAAACTTGGGATACCCGATCATCATCGGGTAGAACCAGCCGTGCCCCTCAGGCAGGCCCATGGATTCGACCAACTCAGGGGTAGCCAGCATGGCTGCCCGAAGCAACCCGGCCCAGCAGGTGCCCACGCCAAAGGGCAGTGCGGCAAGCTCGAGATAAGTTAAGGCTATGCTCAAGTCCACCAGGCCGTTGGCGCTCTCTTTCGGAGCGGAAGGAACAACGAGGGTCTGAGCCGTTCGCAGAATGCCGTCATAGCCGCCGGCCCAACGAGCCACCACCGGCCGGAAGTAATCGGCCGGCGGCGAATCAGGCTGAGCCTGGATGACACTTTCCATCCAGTTGATGGTTTCCTGGGACAACCGCTCCAACCTGTCCCGCCCTTCGATCACCGTCCAATGAAGATTCTGGGCGTTGCTGGCTGTGGGGGCATAGCGAGCCGCCTCGATCAGTATTTCCAGGGTTTTCCGATCCATGGCTTTGTCCTTGAACAACCTGATGGATCGACGGGAGCGCAGGAATTGCTCGGCCTGATCCCAGGACAGGATCAGGCTTTTTTCTATCACCGGACAGTCTTCAATGTTCACCCCGGCCACACTCAAGGCGCCGTGGGGGCAGACGGCCACGCAGTGCCCGCAGGCCATGCAATAGGCTTCATCAGACTCGGCAATTTGAGGAAAACTCGCATCATCTTCCTGAATTATAATCTGTCTGGGGCACTCGGCCGCGCAAATTCCGTCTTGTTTACATTTGTTTTCATCAATTGTCAGAAAGCCCATTTTTATCTCCATGATGGCAGGTTTAAAAGTTCACGTAACTTTGCAGCAGGTTTAATGCACGAAATTTGAAAAAAATGCAATCCCTGAATCAGGCACAACACACAAAGGTATAATCAGTTTAATGGCATGGCTTCCAAAAACCGTTCCGCCATGATGTTGTAGCCTTCACCGTTTGGGTGAATCGGATCACTCATTAATCGCCGATTTCCCATGATATCTTTAAAAATGTTGGGAATCAAAACAGCACCGGTTTGATCGGCCAATTCTTGATATCCTTTTGCGAAACCGCGATCTCTTAAAGGAAACTTGAGCCCCCCGATAATGACCCGGGCACCCTGAGATTGAATCGATTCAACGATGCGCTTCAGGTTTTTAAAAGCCACGTCTTTGGCCACCCCGTTTTTCAGATCATTGCCTCCCAGGGTAATCAAAACCACGTCGGGCGATTTGGATAATACGTCACGTTGGAGCCGTTTCAAGGCCCTGGCGGTCGTATCGCCGGGCACACCGGCGTTAACTACCGGTTTTGAAATCATATTCGATAGTTGGGCGGGATAATCCATGCCGGGTTCGGCCCCGGTTCCGGCGGTCAAACTGTCACCAAAGCAGATGATTCTGTCATAGGCCATCGATTGATTTTTAATCCGCGATGGACCGACAAATAACCGGTAGCCCGTCATTAGAATCACAACTGCAACTAATATCAGGATTAT
>JASFSK010000475.1:0-4533 GCA_050114455.1 Desulfobacterales bacterium
GATCTGTTTAATCATCGCATCTGTTGCTATCGAATGGGATTTCTGCTGATCAAGAAGCATCTCCCGCAGTTCGCGTCAGCAATGAGATTCTTGCGCGATGTGAACCCCAAACATCTGAACCTGCCCCTGAGCGGGATATACCGAATTCTCCTGCGCCTGCCGGAAACAGCAACCCGTGATGAATTGCGGGCATTTTTGCCGGACGCCGATCTCGATATATTTTTCAACCAGCATGCAGCTCCGCCGGACGGATTGTATCCCATTCGTGGTGTTGTCCTGTTCGGACTGGCAGAAATGGCGCGGGCAAAACTATTTACTGATGCAATGAAAGAAAGCCGGGTTGAAACCATCGGGAGACTGATGAATGTTTCACACGACGGCGATCGCGTGATTTCGATCCATCCAGACCATGTCGAAACGCCATACCAGGCGCCGACTTCCAACGAATATGTTCAAGGCCTTATTGAAGACCTGGAAAGCGGTGACCCGGCGCGGGTCAACCGGGCTCAGATTCAATGGCAACCCGGCAGCTATCACTGCAGTCTGCCAGAAATTGATCGTATGGTTGATATTTCGCTGCAGACCCCGGGTGTTGCCGGTGCGCAACTGGCCGGTGCGGGTCTCGGCGGCTGTATAATGGTTTTCACCCGCCGCGATGCGGTGTCAAATCTTGTTCACAATCTCTCCGAGCGGTATTATACTCCCGCTGAAAAACCACCGACCATCCTGGTATGCCGGCCGATTGCCGGGAGCAGCTTTTTATTCGCAGAGCCGGGGCGATAAACCATTTAACAATCATTATTTGAGCCTTGACAGCGGCTCTGCTGATTAGCTATGTCGTTAATATTTGCCATGGAACAGTTTATATCCGGTCGTTGAAACCGGGTTTACGAAAAAGACTGGATTGATTTATTCTGATATCATCGGTACTATAATCAATTCTTTGAATTTATGGATTTTCCAACATAGATAAATCAATATATATAATAATTACATATTTTTAAGTATAAAACCTGATTCATAAGATTAACTAATCTTCAGTGCCGTTGGTTTGTAGATTCCACCATAATGGCAAAAATAATTCCAAAAAACACACTCACGAACCAATAATTCATTCCGCAAAACTATCAGGAGGGAAAATGAAAGCAAATAAAATCGACCATATCTGTATCGCAGTTAAAAATTTGGATGAAGCGCGTAAAGTCTGGGAACCTGTTTTGGGAAAATCCGAACCGGACGATGCCTATATTGACGAACCTGAAAAAATTAAAGTCGCGAGATATTGGGTCGGTGAAGTCGGATTTGAGCTGATGGAATCGACCACGCCCGACGGCGATGTTGCCAAATTTATTGAAAAAAGAGGCGAGGGAATCATGCTGATCAGTCTCAATGTCGACAATACCCGCGAAGCCATGGACGAGCTCAAGCAAAAAGACTATCCGTTTATCGGAGGTGCCCGACCATTCAGGGATTGTGAGTTTGCCTTTGTTCATCCCAAAAAGATGAATGGCGTTCTGCTCGAGCTGATTGACTATAAGTGGAGAGAGTTTGACACAATCAAGTAGACCTGTTGACGGAATGGCCCTTAAGATGTTGTGAGTACGGAATTTCACAAAATTGTGGTTGGATGCTCTGAGTATTGAATTGAAAATTTTATTAAATAATTTCAAATATTTTTAGGTTAAAACCTGCAGTTTACATTAAGAATTTTATGATTCTGATCTGACAACCCGAAACGTGCAACATGAAACCCTCAACACATATTCCACAACCAGCAAGGCGAGGATTGATTTATGACCATTTCAAGGAAAATTGAAAGCATTATCGCCGGCTCCTCATTTATCCGCAAGATGTTCGAGGAAGGTGCCAAACTGAAATCCCAATTCGGAGCTGAGAACGTTTATGACTTCAGCCTGGGAAACCCGAATGTGCCGCCGCCGGAAAAGTTCAATGAGCTTCTCAGAGAAACGGTAAGCACCTGCGGGCTGGGCGATCATTGTTATATGCCCAACGCCGGATATCCACTGGTATGCGGTTCGGTGGCCGAATACCTTGCCAAAGAGCAACAGGCACCGGTCACCGAAAATGATGTGCTGATGACCTGCGGCGCTTCCGGTGCCCTGAATGTCGCTCTGAAAGCCGTTCTCGATCCCGGCGATGAAGTTCTGACACCGATTCCCTGTTTTGTCGAATATAAATTCTATGCCGATAACCATGGTGGTGTTCTGAAAACCGTTGAGACGAAACCCGATTTCGAGTTGAACCCGGAAGCCATTTCAGCGGCTATCACGGAGAAAACCAAGGTGTTTTTGATTAACTCTCCCAACAACCCGACTGGTCAAATTTATTCCGAAGCGAGTCTTTCGGCCCTCGGGAAAATATTGGAGCAAAAAGGCAAAGAGTTCAATCGAACGATTTATCTCTTGTCAGATGAGCCCTACCGAAAAATTGTTTATGACGGTGCTGTCGTCCCAAGCATATTCACAGCCTATAAAGACAGTATCATCGGGACTTCCTATTCCAAAGATATATCCATTCCCGGCGAGCGTATCGGATTCATCGCCATAAACCCTGCCGCGACTTACCGAGAAAATCTCAAGGCGGCCATGACCGTTGCCAATCGAATTCTTGGCTATGTCAATGCCCCGGCATTGATGCAGCGTATCGTCGCCTGCATGCAGGGAATGAGTGTCAATATCTCCGAATATGCCCGCAAACGGGACCTGCTTTGTGATGGTCTGGCCGGCTTTGGCTATGAATTCGTCAAACCGCCGGGAACTTTCTACCTGTTTCCAAGGTCCCCGATCTCGGATGATGTCGAGTTTGTGAATACCTTGAAAGAAGAACGAATCCTGGTGGTGCCTGGTAGCGGCTTTAACGGACCCGGCTATTTTCGCATCGCTTTTTGCGTGGAAGATGACACGATTAAAAAATCGATGTTCGGGTTTGAAAGGGCAATTGGAAAATACCGATAAGGCGATGAGCAAAGTGCATGGGGCTAAGGGCATAGGACATAAGGATTGATAATGCTGTCACAGGATTTGCACATTCACACCACCTATTCAATCGCTGACAGTGCCGTCGCACCTGAACAAACCGTTGCCCTCGTCGCTGCCGTCAATCACGCCGGAATCTTGGGAATCAGCGATCATTTCGACAGCCTGGTCGATGGATGCTTTGAAGAATACGAGAAAGAGGTTCGTCAGGCCGGACTCAGGGTTGGCGTTGAAGTGGACGGACACGCCTGGGTTGCCGACGCAGCTGATTGTACAGTCGACTATTATATCTTTCACTGCCGGGATCAGAACGCCGATTATCTGTCCCTGGACAACCTGCTCGCCACCAACAAACCGGTTATTATTGCCCATCCCAATATGTTGAATACCGATCTGAATCGAGTTCCCCCCGAATGCTTGATTGAGATCAACAACCGCTATGTCTGGCGGACGGACTGGCAACAGTTTTACATGCCATTCAAGGACCACTTCAAATTTGTCGTCAGCTCGGATGCCCATCAACCGAACTGGCTTGGCCAGACGGTCGCCCACTATGTTGCCGAACAGCTTGGAATACAGGAACACCTTGTATTCTGAAATCTATAAAGCACTCAAATTTCGGGACTTGCAAAAAGTGGACATGGCGGTCAAAGCCCATTTTAAAAAATTAGATATTCTCGATCATCTGGAACAGCTCGGACATGATTCCCTATTGCATAAAAAGTGCTGAAACTCGAAACACCTTCAACCATCAAATTCAAGAATTCCGAACCTGGATACGAGGTTGAAGTTACGAATCATTTTTCTGACATTACTCACACGGAATCGGCCAATCCCCAGGCTTGAGCAAAACCCTCGCAAAGGTATCGATGGTATTTTTGGGTTCTCTCATTTTGGTTACCACCGCATCGGCCCCGTCACCCCAGACCGCACCATAACTTAACAAATCGGAAAACTTGGCGAAGTGCCAGGCTGGATTGTATCCTTGGTCTCTTAGCCAGCGGTATTCTTCCAGTACATCGTCAAACTTATACAACACAAACCAGTTCAAGCGGCGATCTTCAGGGATATCCCGGTTTTCATCATACCATAAAAAAATTCCCTGTTCTTCTGTAATACGCTGGGCCTCGGACACCACGGCATCGTAGTCTGCAGGATAAAAGGGTGGTGACAGAGCAATTTTTTTACATTCACCTGTAACGCATTCGGCAAAAGCCGTCATCATGCCGAGGATGAATGATTTGCGATCGATGCAATTGGCGGCATTTTCTGTGTTTGACAGGCTCATTTTTTTGATATCCTCGATTCTAAATTTGAGTTAGTTGTTGGCTCCTGAAACTTCGTATGAAACTTGGAATGACGAAGGACGATTGAAGATTGACGAATGGTGGATGTCGCTGCGTTCTGCTTTTTTTAACGAATAAAATAGCTGCAATTCCTTAATTCGACATTCGACATTTGTCTTGTTGGAGTTTCTTTCTTTGATCAGACTGGCTGCCTTTTGACCAGCGGCGCCAGCTCGTGTGAAACTACATAG
>JASFSK010000476.1:0-4532 GCA_050114455.1 Desulfobacterales bacterium
ACTAGCTCCGGGCAGAACGATGTCGGCGTAGGCGGTCGTATCGGTTGGGAACATCTCCTGAACAACTACGAACAGGTCTTCACGAGCCAAACCGGCCAATACCTCACGCGACTGCGGTGCTACCACGGCCGGGTTGGACAAATAGACGTAAAGAAGTTTGATGGGTGGATTGTTCAGTCGAGTTAAGGCGTTGCCCAGTTCAACCATGTTAACGGATCTGGTGCCGGAAGGACACAAATCCGGTCGTGTCAAACAGCTAAGGTCGGATGGCGCCCCGCCTAACGTGCGGGTGATTCCGCCACCCGGTCTGTCAAAGGCACCAACCAGGGCCGGCAGCAAAGCGATGGTCCGCATCGCCATCGCCCCTTTTAGCTGACGGGCGGGACCCCATCCGGTTCGGATATAGGGTGCCCTGGCCCTGCCATAACCTTCGGCCAGTCTAACGATCATCTCCTCGGGCAGGCCACAGATATCGGCCGCCATCGCCGGGGTGTACCCGGCGGCCCTGACTTTCAATTCCTCGAAACCCAAGGTCTTTTGAGCAATGAAATCCCGATCGATCATATCCCGATCGATCAGCACCTGCATCACGGCAAGCGCCAGTGCGGCATCGGTGCCCGGTTTGATCATCAGGTGCATATCGGCCCGTTGGGCCGTCCGGTTGCGATAGGGATCGATGACCACCAGGCTGGCCCCCGCCTTGCGGGCCTCGTTAAAATACGGCCAAGCATGAATGTTGGTGGTCATGGTATTGCTGCCCCAAATAATGATGAAGTCCGACTGGCACGCCGATTGGATTTCGGTGCTGGGTCCACTACCGAGGCTGGCTTCATATCCGGCGGTCGCCGCCGGTCCACAAATGGTGTATTTCAGACAGCTTGCCCCCAGTCGATTGAAAAAGGCGTGACCGGCGTTGCGGTGAACCAACCCCATATGCCCGGCATAGGAGAACGGCAGGATGGCCTCCGGTCCGCGTTCAGATGAGATGGACTTCATTTGGGCGGCCACTTCATCCAGGGCTTCTTCCCAACCAATCGGCTCAAATCTACCGGTACCTTTGGGGCCAATCCGCCGCAGCGGAGTGGTGATGCGTTTAGACGAATGGACGTGCTCGGGAAAATGACTGGCTTTCCGGCAAATAAAGCCGTCAGTGAAGGGATGATCCGGATCGCCTTTGACGGATTGGATCCGGCCATCCTCGACCTCGACCAAAAGACCACAGGTGTCAGGGCAATCTTTCGTACAAACAGAGCGTTTCCACATGGCTGATCCTCCTAAGATGCACCATTATACAGAATTACTTGGATAGTATTTCCAATGATTACTGTAGACCGATTATGATAGAATGAATTCTACTACAAGTAAAGAACTTGTCAAATTGCAGATGCTGATAACATTACCACGAGATAAAAAAGCCAGGATATGTGAGTCTTGGTGTTAAGAATTCACGAAACCTCAAAACCCTGAATTGATAAAAACGGCCAAATATCTGCGATTGGCTTAACAACTATATATTAGGGTTCAATTTTTCCTGGTAATCGATATAGAGACGATATCGTATAGTTCGGTTTCTGGATTGGCCAAAGGAAACCTAAAATGGCAAGGAGTGCTATATGGGTTCATAAAATAATTTCATATTGATCGCATCGTTATTGTGGAATGGTTACAAAATACACAACTCGGAACATGTCAATGAAAATGAGACACCTCAGTTAAAAAATTAGACTCTAATTCGTCAGTCTTAGGTTTATTGATTCATGCGGCCTTTGGCAGAGCATGGGGTTTTGGTAGATTGCCTTTAAATCGTTGATGATATTTCTCATAAGCATCGAGAAGAACCTGACAACGATCTTCATAGACTTTTTGAGCCAGGCCGTAATGGACCTGCTCGGGAGTCATCAGGCCAATGCCTGAATGACGGTGCTCTTTGTTATACCAACTGAAAAACTGTTGGCAAAAAGATCTGGCATCCTGGAGAGAAGGATGTCAATTACCCGTTGTCTTTCATCGGGCTTAAGCGCCAGAGGCGGCGCTGGGCGTTCTTTAACCGTATCGACTAGCCGGGTTTTTCGGCATTGATGCCGGTAAAAGGTCGCCCTTGGAACTGAAAACGCCTCGCAGGCAGCTTTTTTGCTGACATGGTGACTTAGATGTTCAGCCGCGGCAATCATTTGCTCTCGTCGCTTTTTTCCAGATTCTGAGAGATGCCCAGGATCTCTGACATTTTTTTTTGAGCCTCGATGATCAGTTCAGCCTGTTTGAGTTTTTGTTGCAATCGCCGGTTGTCTTTTTCAAGTCGGGCAACCTTGTCGGCCAACGGGTTTGTGGGTTTTTTCTTGCGCCCACGTTTTTTCGGTGATAACGCGTCCAAAAGACCTTCTTCCTTTTGGCGACGCCATGTGGTTAAATGCGATGAATAAAGTCCTTCGCGGCGAAGCAGATCTCCAACCTGTCCAGGCTGGGTGCATAAATCTGCTTCGGAGAGAATGCGCAATTTGTATTTTGCTGTAAACTTACGACGCCGCTTCTTTTCGGGAACTTCTGGATCCGGCGGTACAACCGATACACGATGCAGTTTTTTCCGGTCGCCAGACATGGAAACCCTGGATGATGAATTATTGAGATTTTCAAACGATATTCGGCTTCAAGGTGATATAACGATCCATGAAACACGTTATCTTGGATGAGGGGATCATTATTTTCAACAATAAGGCGAAATCCATTACTATTGCCGGCTAAAAATTGCATCTTGAGATGAAATGTTGTAGTCGCTTCTTTTTCAAGATATTATTCTTGTCCCAAAAAACCTAAAAACAGAAAGGAGTCAAAATGAGAAAAATGATGATTACTTTGGTGACAATGGCAGCGCTGCTTATAGGGATTAACATCGCAGTTGCACAGCAAGACCTGGTTGACACAGTAGCCAATGGCTGTAAGACGGAGCTTGAAAAATACTGTAGTCAGGTGACACCCGGGCAAGGCCGCGTTTTGGCTTGCCTTTACGCTTATGGAGATAAGCTATCATCAAAATGTGAGTATGCCCTATACGACGCCGCAGTTCAGCTTGAACGCGCGGTAGCAGCCCTTAGCTATGTTGCCAACGAATGCGATGCAGATATGGAAAAGTATTGCGCGTCAATTAAACCCGGTGAAGGACGCTTGCTCGAATGTCTCGAAAAGCACGATAAAGAAGTGAGCGGACGCTGCAAACAGGCCTTAAAGGATGTGGGGTTGAAATAGGCCCATTTGGTCTGTGTAGTCCGGGGCCGGCGAATATCAAAGACGATCCGACCGAATCCGGGAATCGGTTCGACGCTTTTTTGAGAATCCCGAATTTTTCTACGAATTCGAAGTTGGAAGCCTGGTTTGTCTACGACACCTGAAGGCCACATCTGCGGCCCGGCTATACGGATAATGGCATCGCCATGCTGGCAGCATCGGTGAGTGCCGGTTCCGGCTATTTTTTGAACATCGGTATCTCCCGGGGTCTGGATATAGCAGTTGACCGGAGATGGACTGTCGTTGGAGCGAACTGCCAAGGAAACGAGGTACGATAAGGATAATGACCTCAACTATAAAGCCGTATTTCTATTTAATAACCATGACAATCATATTGGTGACTTTTGGGTGCACGATATATCAAAAACCCCGCCCATTTTATGATGTTCCTTTTCAGGAAAGATCCCAATCGAAGGTCGATGGCGAGGTCAAGGTAACGGTAGCGGTGCTCAGTGCAGAGGAAAGCCGCCAACTCTTCGGCGTAAATTTAGCCGGCAAGAATATTCAACCCGTATGGGTTAGAGTTCAGAATGCAGATAACGTTCCATATTGGCTCATGTCTGCCGGCCTCGACCCGGACTATTTCTCACCACTGGAAGCTGCCTATGCTTTTCATGGCACAATTGGCAGTTCTGTAAACGAGCAGATAAACGATCACTTCACGGTGATGAATTTTAGAAATCCTATTGGACCCGACACCTCAGTTTCCGGTTTCATTTTTGCCAATCGGGATGAAGGAACCAAAGTGGTCGACATTGATTTAATCAGTTATGGCAACACCAAATTTTTCACCTTTTTTGTTCCAATTCCCGGGATTGAAGCTGATTATCACGATGTTGATTTTGACAATCTCTATCCGGATGAAGAGATTGTCCATCTCGACGAAATTGAGTTGAGGAAAGCCTTGGAAAACCTGCCTTGTTGTGCAACCAATGAGGATGGCACGGAAAATGGTGATCCTCTGAACCTGGTGTTCATTGGTAGCCGTGCGGATATATCGGCAGCATTGGTTCGCAGAGGATGGTTGCCGGCCGAACAAACCCATGGAAAAGCAGTGTGGAAGACAATTAACTCTTTTCTGTTTGGAACGAGATACAGATATTCCCCTGTCAGCCCGCTGTATTTGTATGGGAGGCAACAGGACTTTGCTGGACAAAAACCACGCCATACTGTCCATCAACGTAACCACCTGCGGTCATGGCTCAGTCCGATGCGTTTTCAGGGCAAAGAGGTTTGGATCGGCCAAATCAGCC
>JASFSK010000477.1:0-4517 GCA_050114455.1 Desulfobacterales bacterium
TCGCTCCGCGCAGCCGAAGTGGAAGGCGTCTACTATGCTGATGAGCATATTGTCGGTGACAATAAGTTAAGACTCGTCGGAACAGGACTTTTGAGATATTGGGGCTTCAAGGCCTACACGGGTGCGCTCTATCTGGAAGAGGGCGTGGCCATTGACGACGTTTTGTCCGATACCGCTAAACGAATCGAGTTGGAGTATTTCAGGGCCATTAAAGGCCAAGACTTTGGCCCGGCAACCAACAAAAGCGTCGCCAAAAACGTCGATGCATCCACTCTCGAACGAATACGTCCACAAATCGACTATCATAATTCACTGTACGTTGATGTTAAGCCGGGTGATCGCTACTCGCTTACATACATTCCCGGCAGAGGTACAGAGCTGGCTCTGAACAACAAACCGAAAGGAATCATAGAAGGTGATGAATTTGCCGCAGCCATTTTTTCTATTTGGCTGGGTTCAAACCCCATTAGCAAATCATTCAAGCGTCAAATCATGGACCGTTAGCCCATATTTACGTTTCCAAAGGAAAATATTTTGCGAAAATTATTCATGCTATGCATATCTACTATCGTTCTTTTATCGTTGGGTTGTCAAACAATGAAACCAATCAAGACCGTTGAATATGTTGATCTTAACCGCTTTATGGGCGATTGGTATGTTATTGCCAACATTCCAACCTTTATCGAGAAAGACGCATACAATGCGATCGAAACCTACCGGCTCGAAGAGAATGGAACCGTAGCCACCACATTTAAATTCAACAAGGGCGGTCCGGATGGCAAACTCAAAACATACAACCCGCGCGGATTTATCCGGGACCGGTCATCCAATGCGGTCTGGGGTATGCAGTTTATCTGGCCATTCAAAGCAGAATATAGAATCATATATCTTTCCGAAGACTATTCAACCACCGTTATCGGACGTACAAAAAGAGACTACGTTTGGATCATGGCCAGGGAGCCTAAAATTCCCGATGAGGAATACGTCTCAATTAAAAAATTCTTGCAGGAGCAGGGTTACGACCTCAAAGATCTGCAAAAGGTTCCACAGATGGATTAGTACCGTTATTGTTGATTGATTGAGTGAAAGAAAGACTAACCAGGACATGGATGAATGCGGATTAACACGGAGAAATAAAAGACACCTTTTTTGGCGTGAAAAAGCACATAGCAGGCTGATTCAGGAAAACTAAAAATCACCCGAACCGCATGCTACCTATACCAATCTGTGCTCATCAGTGATAATCTGTGTCCCCGAAAAACTGACCGATATGGTCAAAGCAGAGGTGATACAATGAATAAAAATGAATGTCGAATGGAACGCGTGTCTAATTTTACAGTCGGAGTGATTCTCCTGATCGCGGGATTATTGATCGCTCTTTCAGGTGTAACCGTACTGCCGATAGTCGGCCTATTTATCGCTGCGCCTGTTCTGATCATCGCAGGTATTTTTCTGGCATCACCGCGCAGTAATGCCTGCTCAGTTTTTGCACAAAAAACACGCAGCATCTTAAACAAATAGCCAAATAGCGATGAACGAAATTCTGGAAATCACCCGCAATGGACTTTACTGTCCAAAAGGTGATTTTCACATCGATCCATGGCAGCCCGTCAAACGGGCCATCATCACTCACGCACACGCGGATCATGCCAGGCCGGGCAGCTGCTCCTATCTGTGTTCGAAGGATAGCAAGTTGCTTCTGAGGTCCAGACTGGGTCATGAGACAAACATCGAAACCCTCAAATACAATGAAAATGTGACTTTCAATTCCGTAACGGTATCGCTGCATCCTGCCGGCCACATAACAGGATCGTGCCAGGTAAAAATCGAATCAGGCGGAAAATACTATGTCGTTTCAGGTGATTACAACACCGAGGCAAACTCGACCTGCAAGCCGATAGAATTTCTACGATGTCACGCTTTTGTCAGTGAGTGTACATTTGGCTTGCCAATATTCAAGTGGCCGCCGGCGGAAAAGGTTTTTCAGGAAATCGAATCCTGGTGGCAAAACAATCGGATGCAGGGGCGTACCAGCATCTTGTTTGCCTATTCGATGGGAAAAGCGCAGCGTGTCCTGGCCAACATAAACCCAACCATCGGTCCAATTCTGACACACGGCGCTATTCAGAAAATCAACGATTGTTATCGTCTCATCGGCGTTCGCTTGCCTGACACCCGGTATATCGGAGATCTCGCCCAGCGCGATATCCCTGAAGGTGCCTTGGTCGTTGCCCCGCCCTCGGCAGACAATCCGGCTTGGATGCGCAGATTTCCCAATCGCTCAAGAGCATTTGTCTCCGGCTGGATGCGCATACGCGGCAACCGCCGCCGCCGATCCGTTGACCGCGGTTTCATTCTCTCGGATCACAGTGACTGGAGCGGGCTCGTCCGTGCTATCGTTGCCAGTGAAGCGGAAAAGATCATTCTCACCCATGGGTATACCCGCGAGATGGCCAGATGGCTGCAGGAGAAGGGTTATAACGCGGAAGTCATTCCGGCCAGCGACGACTCGGTAAAATTCGATGGGGATACCATATGAAAGATTTTGCCGGTTTGTACACAAAGCTGGACGAAACGACCAGCATCAATCGCAAAATCGATGTTATGGTTGACTATTTCCGGCGTGCACCGGCGCGTGATGCGATCTGGGCTGTCAGCTTCCTCATCGGTCGAAAACCGCGTCAGGTTGTTCCCACCCGCAAGCTGATACAGTGGGCGGCTGAACTGGCTGAGACACCGGAATGGCTGTTCGAGGCCAGTTACGACGTTGTCGGGGATTTGGCCGAAACCATCACCTTGTTGCTGCCAGTGCCTGAGACCACCAGTAATCGCCCCCTTTCTGAATGGGTTGAGCTCAATCTTCTGCCCCTGCGAGGCTTGGAACCGGAAATCCAACGCCGGGAAGTCTTGAATGCCTGGAATCAAATGGATGAATCCCAGCGCTTTGTATGGAACAAGCTAATCACCGGAGGATTCCGCGTCGGAGTTTCCCGGCGTTTGGTGGTTCGGGCCCTCGAGCGATTCAGCGGTATCGATGCCGCGGTGATCACCCATCGTCTGATGGGCGAGTGGTCGGCCACTGCCGACACCTATCGTCGAATTCTTTCGCCTGACACCCGGGATGCCGACATCAGTCGACCCTATCCATTTTATCTGGCGTATCCGCTGACGGAAAAATTAGGTCAACTAGGGTCGATCAACAATTGGCAAGTGGAGTGGAAGTGGGATGGCATTCGAGGTCAGGTGATCAAACGCCGCCAACAGGTCTTTGTCTGGTCACGGGGTGAGGAATTGGTTACCGAAAAGTACCCGGAGTTGGCCGATAGCGCTGCATCCTTGCCTGACGGGACCGTTCTGGACGGTGAAATATTGCCCTGGAAAGACGATAGACCCCTGCCATTTTCGGAACTTCAACGTCGCATCGGCCGCAAAACCGTCGCCAAGAAGCTTTTATTAGATGTACCGACGGCGTTTTTAGCCTATGACATACTGGAGTCCGATGGAGCGGATCTGCGCCAGATGCCGCTGCTAAAGCGCCGCAAAAGCTTAGATCTGATGATCTCAAACCTGCCATCAGACCGTATGATCCTTTCGCCGCTTGTTAGGGCGCAGAACTGGCGGGAGCTGGAAATTTTACGCAAGGAATCCCGTCACCGGGGTGTAGAAGGGTTTATGCTAAAGCGTTTGGATTCGGTTTATCAGGTTGGGCGTCGGCGCGGCGATTGGTGGAAGTGGAAAGTAGATCCACTGACCGCCGATGCGGTTCTGATTTACGCCCAGCGGGGTCACGGTAAGCGGGCCGGTCTTTTCACCGACTACACCTTTGCCGTCTGGCAGGGTGACACGCTGGTACCCTTTGCCAAAGCCTATTCCGGGCTAAACGACAAGGAAATTGGTCAAGTGGATCGATATATTCAGCGCAATACGCTGGAACGTTTCGGCCCGGTTCGATCGGTGCGACCGGAGTTGGTGTTTGAAATCGCCTTTGAAGGAATCCAGAAATCCTCCCGACACAAATCCGGCTTGGCCGTGCGTTTCCCCCGGATCGCCCGCTGGCGCCGCGACAAGAAAATTGAAGAAATAGATACCGTTGAAACACTCAAGACACTGCTGCCATCACCATAAGCTTTTTTCTGGCAAGAGACGGATCAATGAATACGGAACTATCAACCAAACCAGTGAGATCGAGAGTGCCAGATGTCATCGATAAAAATGCAGGCGTTCGCAACACGGTGCTAGAATGGTTTCGCTCCAAGGGATGGACACCTTTCGAATTTCAATGCAAGACCTGGGATGCCTATCTGGCAGGCAAAAGCGGTTTGATTCACGCACCGACCGGAATCGGTAAAACATATGCGGCCTGGTTCGGAACGCTGATGGAATGGGTAATGGAGGCGCAAACGCAACCGGGAATGCCCCTGGCAGAAGACAGGCCGCCGCTGAGGGTGCTTTGGGTGACACCTCTGCGGGCCTTGGCAAAAGACCTTCAGGCAGCTTTGCTACAATTTGTCCTGGAC
>JASFSK010000478.1:0-4513 GCA_050114455.1 Desulfobacterales bacterium
CCAACGCAGGATTGCAATCAAACCTTGAAAAGCTTTCCAATGAGTATAACCAGGAGTGTTCGTACAGAGGCGACACCGAAGAAGCATTTCGTATGGCGGAAGTGATTGTCGACCGGAGTCCGACCATTTTATTTCGACGTAAGGCGGATGATAAATCGACGCTGGTTTATGTCTCTAACAATATCGAACAAATCGGCTATACCGCAGAAGAGTTTTTAAATGGTGGCATGCATTTTAAATAGCTTTTTACATCCCCACGGTTTTTCACAGAACTAATAGCGTCTCCATTCACAACCAGCCAGAAATCACTGATTGTTTATCACCTTGAGTAATCGCTGGGGATAATCCGTCATGATTCCATCTACGCCCAGATCGACAAGACGCTTCATCGAATTTATATCATTGACGGTCCATACCTGAACCCGCATGTTGCGTGCATGGGCCGCTTCGATAAATCTTGGGGTCACGATGGGTAGGTCTCGGAGGGCCTCGGGAACCTGCAGCACCAAGGCTTCAGGCGAGTAGGCCGCTTCCAGATACAGCCTTTGGAGAATATAAAACAGGGTTGCCTCAGCAGTCGGGGCGGATGTCGCGACCCGGGGGCAGAGGGAGCGAAATTCTTTGAGGGAATCCGTCTCAAAGGAGGCTACCATGACTTTTTCTGACATTTGATGATCTCGAATTAACCCGCAAAGGGACTGGACCGCATCTGACCGATAATCTTTAATTTCTATAATCATCTTTGTTTTCGAAAATGCCTGAAACACTTCTGCCACTGTCGGAATCCGAATGCCCGTGTTGCGCAAAGGAAACGAACGACCGCTGTCCGTAGTCCAGTGGTAGGCTGCATCGAGTTTTTTCACCTCAGACAGGGTGAAATTTTCGATCAGGCCGGCGGTGCCGGTGGTACGGGTCAAAGCTCTATCATGCAGAATGATCAGTTGGCCATCCGCAGTGCTGCGAACATCCATTTCAAGCACATCGACCCCCAGGTCGACTGCTTTGCGAAAGGTGTAAAGCGTGCCTTCCGGTCCTAAACTGCGGCCGCCGCGATGGGCGATAACAAGAAATTTATCTGTTTGGAAGTAAGGGTGGTCCGGGGCGGGATCTGCTACCCAGCACAAAATGTCATAGACGATCAAAAGAATCAGCAGCAAAACTAACCATGTTTTAATTCGCTTTGGCAGCATTTAGCAGGGAAGTTTAAAATCCAGTTTTAGTAAATTTGTGATCGGGAGAAAACAGGGCTGAACATCCGGCGGCCATGGAATCCAGGCCCATTTGTCACATTTGTGCGGCTCTTTTGCAACCGGCGATCCCGAATCGTAGTCTGATATGACAAACAGGGTGACATAGTGTTTTTCTTCGTCGGCAAAAACATCATTGGTGAAAGGGCCATAGCGCAGATTTTTAATTTGGAGCCCCGTTTCTTCAAATACTTCTCTTCGGGCGCACGCTTTGATGGATTCATTAAATTCCAGGTGGCCACCCGGAAAGGCCCAGGTTCCCGAGCCATGGGCATTTTTACGCTTGCCCAGAAGGACCCGGCCTTCTTTGATAACGATAACGGCGACACCAATGAGGGGTCTTTTGACCATAGATAATATTATTCTATTTTTCTGCGAGAAAATCCTGCGGCATTTTAAGTGCGACAACCTTCCCGCGAGCCGTCTCTTTGCCTGCGGCGAATAGCGTGACGGCGATCACCATTTTGCGTCCCTTGCTTTCTTCAACCCGACCTCTCAACTCCAGGGTGGTGTCAATGGGCGTCGGCGCCAAATAGTCGACGTGCAGGGAAACCGTAACGAATCGTTCCAATGTTTCGGTGCCGATAGATTTACCCTCCTCGCGATATTTAGCAGAAGCAGCCGTGCCGGTTGCGTGACAGTCAATTAAGGATGCGATCAAGCCACCGTAAACGTAGCCGGGAAACGCCGTATGATAAGATGCGGGCTGAAAACGGCTGACGGTTTCATCGCCCTGCCAATAGGTTTTAATCTGATATCCGTGTTTATTCGATTTGCCGCATCCATAGCAGACAGCGATGTCATCCGGGTAGTAATCCTGTACCGCTTTATCGGTCATAGCTCATCTCTCCTCATTGATTTATATTCATCGTTTTTGACTGCCCTGAATCGACCCGCGTGGAGCTCTTCAACCAGTTGATTTTCATTTTTAATTTCTTTATCAAAAACGGTCAGCCATTTGCCGACTTCATCGATTCGATGGGCATCACTGCCTCCGGTTCCAGGGATGCCCAGTTTTTCGGATACCTTCCATGCCATATCGTTTTCATCCGGTGACAATTTGCCATTGCCGACCTCGATAGCATCAATAAATTCGAGTACTTTTCGTTTACAGGCCTGATCCACCGTCATTTGAAGTTGACCGATACCAAAGGTTTTAAAGCCACGGAAGGGATGGGCTGCGATCATAAATCCTCCGGCTGCGCTTACTTTCTCCCGCAGTTCCTGAACGATCATCAGCTCCTTGATATCTTCATAGAATCCGAACACCAGAATATCCCCCTGATTGGTTGTAAATTCATTGCCTCGAAAGATTTTAATACCACTTTGGTGGGCAAGTTTTTCAACCTCGTCGATGGGCCAGGTCACCTGGTGCTCGGTGAGACAAATTCCGTCCAGATTCAAGCGCCGGGCCATCTGAATCAGCTCATGCGGGTCTAAATAGCTGCAGGCAGAGCGCGGGGAGGTATGTGTATGAAGGTCGATGCGCATTGTGTATATTCCCTAATTTTGCGATCTGGTAAGTCGCTAGGTTTCTTAGTAGAAGGTTCTGTCTCGGATAAGCCAAAAAAAAACAAAAAACAAATCGCAAATCACAAATAATATCCAATGACTAAATTCGAAATCCCAAACCATTTCAAATAAATTATTAACTTTCGGTCATTGAAATTTGAAATTTGGAGTTTGGAGCTTGTGTTTTGGTATTTCATGTTATGTCAAATTATATGATCTCTAAAATAATAAAATGCCATTGAGAATCAGATAATCATACTTCGATATTATCTGCCTTTTCAGCAAGCCATTTCTCCACAAACTGGATTTGATCTAACCCGGGATCCGATTCGAGGGCCTGCCAGATGTCTTTTGTCAGGTGGGCTTGATCGAGACACCGACCGCATTCAATGATGATCTCGGCGAAGTGTTCGCATCCTCTACGTCCGATTTCTTTCATGATACGGCGTTCCCAGCCTTCCTCTCGCAGGGACATACCGACGGCAATTTGAAGGATCGAAACTGCCTGAGGGCAAACAAAATTGGTATATCGTTTCATTAATCCTTCAATGCAGCGGATTTGGCCATCGTCGATCTGTACATCCATATTGATTTCCATACTGTAGATATGGTCTTGCAAAACACCATTGAAACGGACGGTTTCTTCATCCGGAAATTCAGCGCTGATCAGCTGGCTGCGGTTGAACGTTATCATTTTTGTCTCCTTCAAGGCTCTGCATAATAGGGCTATCATCCTGAAACGCCACGCAGCTTCGTATCAATCTGGGATTGTTTTTCACCATCTCTTTAAGGTAGGCCATTTTTTTGTCACCGGTTAGGCTTTCCCCCTCCTGAAGTACCGGGCGGGTGAAATGAAGAATCACGGCATTGGCACTTTCCAAAACGGCGTCCACCAGCACAGCGCATCCCTTGGGCCCACCGAGCAAGCCCAAAACAATTTTACGCAAACCGGCACCGATTCTGACACCCTCAATTTTTTTGATCAATTGGTCCGCAGTGGACCAGGCTTGCGGGACAAGTCGGTCCATTTGCGCCTGCGCCTGCACGATTTCAAGATCCGGCAGCTGCACGGCCAGGTTGACTTCGGCTTTTAGCAGATCGTCGGTCATCCGCCATGAAACCGCCAGACTGCCATCGGGCAGCGGGCTCACCTCTACGGCCTTGTTTCTCAGAAAACGTATCGTCATTCATTATCTCCCGGATTTAATCTGAGGTTGCAACCTCCCCATGATGAATATCCTTCCCCGTTATTGGCCCAAAAGCCCAAATTCCAATCCAAAAATCCCAAATAATATCCAAAATTGAAGGTTTCGTAAAAAGTCCATCTGCCGTCATGCCGGACTCGATCCGGCATCCAAAACCATCTGATTTTACTGGATTCCCGCCTTCGCGGGAATGACAAAAAGTAGGTATTTCATACTTTTTGCGGATTCATCAAAATTTAAAATAAAAAAATACTATTCTTAAATCCCTAAAAATCAGCGATCACCGGCAGAGCAAGGCTCTGGCTCTTCGAGGGGCTTTGCTCATACCCCCAGCTTGCTAGTGGTCGCTATTTGCTTATCTAATGATGCCCTGCACTTCACCCTTTGCGCTCTCGTTGAATCTGTTTTAGTTTATGCCAGATTTTTTCCACCTGGCTGCGGGTTTCTTTGAGTGAACCGGAATTGTCAACGATCAGATCGCAAAAGCCTTTTTTCTCCTCGGCCGAGAGCTGTGATCTGATCATGCTCATGGCCATTTCTTCACTGGCG
>JASFSK010000479.1:0-4512 GCA_050114455.1 Desulfobacterales bacterium
CAGTTTGGATCGTACCCTGGCATTTGTCGTCGCCTCGTTGATATTGTTTATTCTGGCAAATTCGTTTCCGTTTCTGGGGTTGAAAATAGGTGCTCAAATCCGTCAGACAACCCTGATTACAGGCATTCACGAGCTTTATGTCCAGGGTATGCAAATAATTGCGGTTTTGGTATTACTAACTACCGTGCTGGTGCCGTTGACCCAAATGATATGCATTTTTTACATTCTATTGCCGCTCAAATTCGGCCGCCCGTCCAAAAGACTGCCCCGGGTATTGCGGTTCCTGCAAGCCATCCAACCCTGGGGCATGATGGAAGTTTTCATGGTCGGTATACTGGTATCGGTCGTAAAGTTGGCCAAAATGGCCAAAGTCATACCGGGCATCTCCTTGTATTCCTTTCTGGCCCTCATTTTTGTTCTGGCCGCCATGACGGTCTCACTGGACAGCCATTTGATCTGGAAAAAATGGGAGACGCATCGATGACTCAGGCTCAGGTAACAGCACGATCTGCCGGGCTGATTAGCTGCCACAGCTGCCATCTTCTCTGTCAAAGCGTCAAAGGGTCTGCTGATATACTATGCCCCCGCTGCGGCGCCAGAATGCATGATCGCAAACCCAACAGCATCACACGTACCTGGGCTCTGGTACTGGCAGCCTTCATTTTCTACATTCCCGCCAATGTGCTTCCGATCACCACGGTTATCTCTTTGGGCAAGGCCCAGTCGGATACGATCATGAGCGGCGTGATATATTTCATACACAGCGGAATGTGGCCTATCGCCCTGGTGATCTTTTTGGCCAGTGTCTTCATACCGTTGCTGAAACTGCTCATTTTGTCATTTTTGTTGATCAGTGTTCAGCGCAAGTCCAGCTGGCGCCGGCAAGACCGCACCCGGCTGTACCGGATAACAGAAATTATCGGCCGCTGGTCGATGGTCGACATATTTGTGGTCACCATTCTGGTAGCCCTGGTGCATTTGGGAGGCCTGGCAACCATCCATGCCGGCCCCGGGGCAATTTTTTTCGGTGCGGTGGTGGTGATCACCATCTTCGCGGCCATGAGTTTTGACCCACGGCTAATCTGGGATGCAGAGGAGACAAGTCATGAGTAATGCTAAAAGCCCTGCGCCTGAATTAAAGGGTGTACCCAAAGCTGACATTCGGACCGGCAAGCGCCGGGTTTCCGTTGTTTGGCTGGTGCCACTGGTTGCGCTGGCCATCGGCGGCTGGCTGGTTTACAAAGCCATCTCCGAAAAAGGACCGACGGTTACCATCATGTTTAAATCGGCCGATGGGCTGGAGGCTGGCAAGACCAAGATCAAGTACAAAGATGTCGAACTGGGCCTGTTGACTTCCATCGAGTTGAGCAAGGATCTCTCACAGGTGATTGTAACGGCCGAGTTGGTCAAACAGGCGAAGAAGTTTGTTTCCCAGAACACCCGTTTCTGGGTTGTGCGGGCTCGGGTTGCCGCCAGCGGCGTTTCCGGGCTCGGTACCCTTTTTTCAGGGGCCTATATCGAACTTGATCCGGGCAAACCTGGACAACCGGCTACCCATTTTGAGGGGCTGGAAGTGCCGCCGGTGGTGACCACCGATCTGCCGGGCAGTCACTTTGTGTTGCGGGGCACGAGCCTGGGTTCGCTAGACGTTGGCGCTCCGATATACTTCCGGCGCATCAGGGTCGGTCAGGTGGTCAGCTTCCAACTGGACGAAGACGGTCAGGCGGTGACCATAAAGGTGTTCATCCATGATCCCCATCACCAGCTGGTGCGCAAAAACACGCGTTTCTGGAATGCCAGCGGTTTGGATGTGGCCATCGGTGCCGATGGTATTCGGGTGGACACGGAATCCTTTGTGACATTGATGATCGGCGGTATCGCCTTTGACACGCCGGCAAACATGGCGCCCGGTGAGCCGGCCGCGGAAAATGACATTTTTGATCTTTATAAAAACCGTGAGAGTGTTTCTGAAAAGACCTTTGCCCGCAAGAACAAGTGGCTGTTGTATTTTGACGGCGGTGTGCGGGGGCTTCAACCCGGCGCACCGGTTGAACTGCAGGGTATCCAGATCGGCCAGGTGCTGGATGTCAATCTGGAATTTGATGTGGGTAATTCGGCATTTCGGATTCCGGTTTTGGTCGAGACTGAGCCAGACCGAATCAAGGCTTCCGGCCCGCTTCCTCAAGGAGCTGAAAGCCAAAGGATCATGGATTACCTCGTGGAAATGGGCATGCGCGCCCAGCTTAAGTCAGGCAGCTTGATCACCGGCCAGCTGCTGGTGGCCATCGACATGCATCCGGAAGCACCACCGGCCAAAATTAACTGGCAAGGCCAGTATCCGGAGCTTCCCACCGTGCCGACCGCCATGGAGGAAGTGACGGCGAGCCTGACACAACTGCTGAAAAAATTTGAAAAGCTGCCCATCGAACAGATCGGCAGCGATATGAGAGACACCGTTGCCGGCGCCAAGCAACTGATAAATTCACCCGATTTACAAAAATCCATTACAGCGTTAAACGAAACCCTCGAACAAGCAAACAAATTTGTCGCAGCCCTGAACACGGGAATTGCCCCTGAATTGAAAGCTGCGGTTTCCAATTTGGATACGGCCCTGATACAGGCTCAAAAGCTCACAAGGAGTTTGAACTCAGACGTTGCACCCCAATTAGATCGCACTCTTAAGGAGCTTCAAGTAGCAGCCCGTTCCATCAAGGTATGGGCGGCCTACCTGGAACGCAACCCCGAGGCGCTAATCCGCGGCAAGGGCAAATCAAAGCGGAGGTAAAAAATGAAAAACATTTTATATCGGCCTGTACACGTGGCTATCATGATCTGTTGGCTGGCATTGGCCGGCTGTTTGGGCGGCGCGTCGGCACCGACAAGCTTTTATATGCTCAGTTCGTTGAGTCCGTCCCAGGGCGCAACAGCGACTGCAAACGCAGATGCTGACACCCGTATCGGCCTGGCAACCGTCGTGGTCCCCGAATATTTGAATCGCAATGAAATCGTCGTCAACCTGGACGACACGGTCTATCGGCTGGCAGAGTTCAATCAATGGGCCGAGCCGTTAAGCGACAATCTAACCCGGGTGCTGGCGGAAAACCTGACCAATTTGCTGCAAACTGACATGATCAGCGTATTTTTGTCTTCGGACAGCTCGGTTCAACCGGATTATCGCCTGGAAGTTGATGTGGTGCGCCTGCACGGCAATTTAGCGGAACAGGTTACCCTGGTTGCTCAATGGGCGCTTTTAGGTGCAGAAGAAGAGGATTTGATAGTTATGCGCCGATCGCAATATCAGGAGCCGGCCATGGATAACACCTACAAAGCACTGGTATTGGCAAAAAGCCAAACTATTGACAAATTGAGCAGGGACATTGCCGTGGCCATCAAAAAAGTAATAAAGAGCAGAAATTGAAGGGTGGCTGATGACAGAAAACAGATATCAGATGACAGAGGACGGAAGTTGGAAGTGGTTAATAGAGAAGTGGAGAGGGTAAGAGGTTCAGTAGTAAATTCAGGGTCTTTTCATATATGAGATTCAGATAATGGAAAGAGAGGTCGCATCAATGAGTACAACCAAACAATTCAAGGCAGAAAAAGATGGACATATCGCCTGGTTGACAATGAATCGCCCCGAAAAAAGAAACACTATGGGAGCTCCGCTCTTTAAGGAATTATCCGATCATTTAGACAACTTCGATCGGGATAATGTTATCCGGGTGGTGGTTATAAAGGCCGAAGGCAAAAGCTTTACGGCCGGTACCGATCTCACGGAGGCCGGATCATTGCTCAGTGGAAAAGCTGCCGATCAGCGGGAAGATACCCGCAAGGCAATACTGCGGCTTCAGGAAGGTCTCAATAAGATTGAACAGTGCCGCAAACCGGTTATTGCGGCCATCCACAGCCATTGCATCGGTGGCGGCATTGACCTGATAAGCGCCTGCGATATTCGCATCGCTGCCAAAGATGCCATCTTCAGTGTCAGGGAAACCCGCATGGGAATCATCGCCGATCTGGGCACCCTGCAACGATTACCATACATCATCGGCCATGGCTGGTTCAGAGAGTTGGCCTTGACCGGTCGTGACTTCACCGCTGCGGAAGCCCTGCAAATGGGACTGATCACCCGTATCTGTGAAGACCGCCAAGCACTGTATGCCGAAGCCCGAAAGCTGGCCGACCTGGTTGTTGAATGCCCGCCTTTGACGGTACAGGGAACCAAAGAAGTTATCTTGCACAGCCGGGACCATGGGATCCGGGCAGGCTTGGAGTATGTCGCCCAGAAAAATGCCGCGGCCCTGCCGTCCGAAGATGTGGTTGAAGCGGTTTCTGCGTTTATGGAAAAGAGAAAACCGGAGTTTAAAGGAAAATAAACTTTGCAGGCAAAATTTATTTTCGTTATTCGTTGCTTGTTAGTAAAAATAACCGTCATCAAAGAAGGCCGTTGCAACAAGTATCTTTGGCTAACAACGAATAATCACTTGCTTTTAAAAACCGATAGAGCAAGGA
>JASFSK010000480.1:0-4510 GCA_050114455.1 Desulfobacterales bacterium
TAATGTTTGTTGGGGGACTTTTCTTAGCCGTTAATGAGTGCTTCAATGGTTTTAAGATGATTCAGATAGTAGTTCTTAGAATAGCTAATATGCTTTTCAGAAACAATGTCGAGCGTTTTTAAATCCTTATCTTTTAGTGCTTTCAAAATTATTTTGTGCTCTTCGACGATTTTCTTTAACACTTGCGGTGCTGCCCAGGCCGCATACCGCACGATGTGCAGTCGAGTGCGCAAGTCAGTAATCAGCTGTATCAAGGGAGGATTATCGGCAACATTGAACAGATAGTCATGAAAATCGGTGTTGTGTTGGATCATTTGCTGGATCTCGTTGCGTTTATAGGCTTGATCAAAAAGGTCACTGAATTTTTTCAATTTTTTCAAGTCGGCAGGGGTAAGCTTCTCGACAGCTTGGTGGATTGCAAGTCGCTCCAACGCAACCCGGATAACAAAGATATCTTCGATTTCCTTGGGACTCAAATCGATAACAGTAGCACCTTTATATGGTAGAATTTTCACAAGACCTTTTTCAGCTAAAATCTTGAGTGCATCCCGAATCCAATAACGACTGACTTGCAGTCGTTCGATCAGCTCTGCTTCCACCAATCGTTGCCCAGGTCTAAAGCGCCCGGTAAGAATTAAATTTTCAAAATTTTTCAATACATTATTGAATTCTTCTGTCTTTTTCTTGGTGTTCGGCATAATTAAAATTCCAGCAAAAGCAATTAGGGAATCCGGCACTGATTTGACAACAACTACCCCAGCAAAAATTTAGCCCCGAAAATTTTCTGTTTTTTTGTTAACAATAATATTTTCAAAGATGACTGATTGTCAAGTTTTTTAATGTGGGCAATCGGAATCGGAACCATGTCTTGACAAACATAACGCACTTTTCCCTTTAAAGCATGCCTGGAATATTGTCTCCTGCGCCATAACCAGTCAAAATTCTTTGTTTAACGCTTTACTTTTTCCTTGTCCTTTTGGCAGCCCATAAAAAAAAGCTTGACATATCTAACGTTTTGATTAAATAACTGTCACATGATGCCTCTTGGTTGATTAAATTGTTAACAATAATTGTGATCGAAGTATTGTCAATTTCATGCCGTGCATCCGAGAAAGGAAAAAATTATGAACACGCTGTTCGAATTTCAAATTTCAACAAAAATCATTTACAGTCGGGGAAGTGCCGGTCAGATCGGAGCACTGGCAAAATCCCTCGGTATGACAAAAGTTCAGATCGTAACCGATTCGGGAGTGGCGAATTCAGGAGTGATGCCAGACATAACGGGCCCGCTTGAAAAAGAAGGCATTGGTTTTGTAATTTTTGATGCTATCGAACCAAATCCAAGAATTGAAACTGTTGACCGAGCCGTGCAGGAGCTTACAGCCAATAAATGTGATGGCGTCATCGCTATCGGAGGCGGCAGTCCGATTGACGCTGCAAAGTGCGTGGCTGTTTTGGCCAACAATCCTGGATCAGCGGCCGACTACCTGGGGGTAGACACCGTCAAAGCCGATGGATTGCCCTGCATTTGTGTTCCCACTACAGCCGGCACGGCTGCGGAAATGACCGACGTGGCAGTGTTGAGTGATCCGGATAAAAAGCTCAAAATGGGAATTCGCAGTCGGCAGATCGCACCCACCCTTGCGTTGCTCGACCCAACCCTGACGCTCACATTGCCCTCCGGTCCTACGCGAGATTCCGGCCTGGATGCCCTGACCCATGCCATCGAATCTTTTATCAGTGTCAATGCCTGGCGTGCAACCGATGCACTCACTCTAAAAGCAATTGAACTGGTGGGCAGACACCTGCGCACCGCGGTTCACAATGGAGGCGATATTGAAGCCCGAGATGCTATGCTGACAGCCAGCCTCATGGCGGGAATGGGATTCCATAATACCAAACTTTGTTTGGTACACGCCATTACGGGGCCCTTGGGAGGAATATATGATGTCCCTCACGGGGGAAGCAATGCCATTGTCTTACCACATGCGATGGAATTTCTATTGCCGGGTACCGTCGAAAAATATGTTGCCATCGCTCGGGCCCTGGGTGAGAATGTTGATGGTCTTTCACCCCGAAATGCCGCAGAAAAGGCAGTCTCTGCTGTCAAGCAGTTGGCCATCGATGTCGATCTTCCACCCGGGTTATCGGCCTACGGAGTAAACGCCGATGATTTTCAAGAAATGTCGGAATCCATCGCCGGTAATTTCATGATTCCCCTTTCCCCCAGAATCGCGGGCAAAGACGATATTTTAGCCATCTTAAAGGCAGCATTGTAGGTCACTACAACATATCGTTGAAGAAATTATCATCAGCAATATAAAAAAGAATTTGTGCAAGACGGTTGCAAAAAAAAAATTTCATAGTTGTTTGATTCCTAATTCCAAAATAGAAGCCAAAGTTGTTTGAGTATAGTAGAGGTAACAATGGAATTGACCCCTCAACGCATAGCCGGAATGATTGACATCAGCGCTGTTCAGGCATACCATGGCATCACCGAAATCATGGAAATGATCGAAAACGCCAGGCAATATGGTTTTATTTCGATTCATACGCTTCCATGTTGGGTTGGTGATGTTCGACGTCTGATTCCAGAGGATAGCGGCATTCTCGTCGGCGGTCCCATCGGGTTCCCGTCCGGAGGACACAAAACGGATACGAAGGTCGCAGAGGCAGAAGCGCTTCTTGCAGACGGTGCCCAGGAAATGGACCTGATGATGAACCTGGGGAAGTTTCTGTCTGGTGATTATAACTATGTTGAATCGGAAATCGCCCGAATTGTTGATACCGCAGGCAATGTCCCCCTCAAGGTGATCATGGAAGTGCATTACCTGAACGCCGACCAGATTAAAAAGGCGTGCGAGCTGTGCATCAATGGCGGTGCCGCTTTTGTCAAGACGGGCACTGGCTGGAGCCCAAGCGGGGCGACCTTGGAAGTAACAGAATTAATAACCGGCTCGGTCGGGGATGCCATCAAGGTCAAGGCCGCGGGAGGGATACGTGATTTAAATACCCTTTTAAAGATGCATGCGATGGGAGTAGCGCGTTTCGGCATCAATCAAAATTCGGCCATCGATATCATAGAAGAATGTCAGGCGCTATCTTAGAGAGACCCTCTTGTGGTGAAAGAGCTGATCATAGCGCGACCGTTGCGTACATCCTGAATTTCAAAACAAAAACGGGTGTAAGATAGAAATCTGTCTTTATCAATTTACAGGTGAATTTTGTCACCTCTGGTGGGCTTATGGGACCCTATATTATTGCTTATGACCTTGGGACAGGCGGGAATAAATCCTCCCTGTATGACATAAACGGCAAGTGCTGTGCAGAAAGTTTCATCCCCTACACCACCCACTATCCCAAAGCCGGCTGGCATGAACAGGATCCCCAAGATTGGTGGGACGCGGTCGTTGGCAGCACACGAAAACTGATCGAGCAGAGCGATGCGAATGGTTCTGACGTTGCAGGCATCGGTATCTCCGGGCACTCGCTGGGAGTCGTTCCTGTAGACGCCAAAGGGCAACTGCTCAGAAACCGAACCCCGATCTGGTCTGATACCCGGGCTATAGACCAGGCCGGGCAGTTTTTTGAAAATACGGATGAGAACGACTGGTATTTGACAACCGGCAACGGGTTTCCGGCGCACCTGTATTCGATTTTCAAGCTGATGTGGTACCGTGATAACGAACCAGAATTATTCGAAGCCATCGACAAATTTTTGGGGACCAAAGACTACATCAATTTCAAGCTGACCGGTCAATTGGTTACCGACCACTCCTACGCTTCGGGCTGTGGCGTGTATGACCTCAATGCCTGGAACTACAGTTCCGACCTTGTTGCTGCCAGCGGTATACCATTCCGGTATTTTCCGGAGATCGTCTCCTCTTCCCAGATCGTCGGAACGCTTACCCCCGAAGCCGCCGAGGCATTGGGGCTGCCCACAACGGTTCAGGTGGCTGCCGGTGGTGTCGACAATTCGTGCATGGCACTCGGCGCCCGGAATATCAAAGAAGGCCGGGTTTACAATTCTTTGGGAACTTCTAGCTGGATTGCCGCCTGCTCGACCAAACCCCTGTTGGACCGGAAGGTACGGCCATTTGTGTTTGCCCACGTCATGCCGGGTTTTTTTACCTCGGCCACTTCCATATTTGCTGCCGGTGCCAGTTTCAACTGGGTCCGTGATCACATCTGCCGGGACCTGGTCGCGAAAGCTCAAAAAGACGACGGCAATGTGTTTGAAGCCATGATTCAGGCCGCTGCCCAGGCACCGGTGGGTGCCAACAAGCTGTTGTTCAATCCGAGCTTGAGCGGGGGCACGTCACAGGATGACAGCCCCAACATCCGTGGTGCCTTCATGGGGCTGGACCTGGCACACACACGATCCGACCTGATCCGCGCTGCAATGGAGGGCATCGCCATGGGGCTCCGCCTGGCTTTGGATGAAATACGCCGATTGACAGACATTGGCGATGAGATGGTGATGGTCGGAGGGGGCAGTCGCAGCACTTTC
>JASFSK010000481.1:0-4494 GCA_050114455.1 Desulfobacterales bacterium
AGCACCGAGGATCGTCACCTCGAATCCGACCACCACAAACGGAATGATGGCGACAATTGGTTTGCCGCTGACGATCAGATTCCAGCGCGTGGCGGTGAAGATAGCCAGCGCAAAGCCACCGATAAATCCCAATATTCCGCCGCACAGGGTAAACCAGCCGACCCGGCTCTTTTTTAATTGCAAGACGTCCAAAATTTTGTGGCTGGGTATGGGCGTATTGACCCGAATGAATTCAAAGCTTGACTGTTTCAGCGCCTCGATGGCGTCGACGACCTTGTCCTCACTCTTAAACAGCCCCATGATATGTCGCTTAGGTGGCATGGCCAGCTCCTTCCGAAACAGTTTCTTTCATCTCCGTCATGGATACCGAAGGCAGATGTTTGGCAAATAATACAAACAAAAAGAAAAACAGACAAAAGGCGCCCAACATAATGCCGTATTCGATCATGGTCGGGGCATAGAGGCCCCAGGCGTGGGGCGCAAAGCCACGAGCAACGCCGCCGGCGATGATGACAAATCGCTCCCACCACATGCCGAAATTGACGATCAGTGAAATGACAAACAGCGATGCAATGGTCGTGCGTACCTTTCTGAACAGGAACAAGAGCGGAATTAGGGTGTTGCACAGCACCATAAAATAAAATCCCCAGCGGTACTCGCCGAGCGCCCGCCAGCGAAATTGTTCCATTTCAACCGCGTTGTGACTGTACCAGGCAATAAAATATTCTGTGCCGTAGGCCAATCCAACGATCAGGCCCGTGAGCACAATGGTTTTGGCCACATTTTGTAAAACCTCAATGGTGATAATATCCTCGTACTTGAATATTTTGCGCAGCGGAATCATCAGGGTCAGCACCATGGCCAAACCGGAATGAATGGCCCCTGCCACAAAGTACGGTGCAAAAATGGTAGTGTGCCAGCCCGGAACGATAGCTAAGGCAAAATCCCAGGAAACAACACTGTGCACCGAGATAACCAAAGGGGTGGCCAAGGCAGCAAAAAACAAATAGCCGCGGGTATAGTGCCGCCATTGCTCGTGGGCGCCGGTCCAGCCAAAAGATAAGAATTTAAAGATTTTTTGGCGGGTGCCGGTCGATCGGTCGCGGACTGCCGCCAGATCCGGCAGCAGACCAGTGTACCAAAAGAGCGAGCTGACCGTCAGATAGGTGCTGATGGCAATCACGTCGAACATCAAGGGCGACAGAAAATTGGGCCATAGCAGCCGCTGGTTGGGCAACGGTATCATATAGTAAACCTGCCAGGCGCGTCCCAGGTGAATAAACGGAAACAGCCCGGCAACACAGACCGCAAACACCGTCATGGTTTCGGCGGCCCGGGCGATTGGATTGCGCCACCCTGCTCGAAATAGATGTAAAATAGCCGAAATCAGGGTTCCGGAATGGGCGATACCAACCCAGAAGACAAAGTTTATCAGATAGGTACCCCAAGCCACGGGATTATTTTGACCGCCCACGCCAATACCGATAAAAATCTGATAGGCCCAGCAGCTAGCGCCAAGCATCGCACCGAGGAACAACAGAAATACAATCCCCCAGTAATACTTTTTTGGTGGAGTTAAGGTGTTCAGGACCGTTTGATCAATTTTGGCGTAGGTTAGCTGCGGCATGTTTCCTATATCCAATAAATTTTGATTGATTCCGATGAATCAGTTGATTGCATTAAATGGATTTTATCCAGAAATGAAGTTAGGATTTCCGCAATCCTGATTCCACCTTCCGAATTAAACTAGGTCTCTACGACCACTTTTTTCAAATAAATCACTGCCGGCTTGGTATTTAAGTAACCCATGGCCTGGTAAGCGCGCGGATCATCGACCATCTTGCGTACCCGGCTTTGCTTGTCCATTAAGCTGCCAAACACGAGGGCATTGGTGGGACAGGTTTGCACGCACGCCGGCGTAACCTCACCGTCCCGAATCTTGCGCTTCTCGTTTTTTGCAACACTGCGTGCGGCTTTAATGCGCTGGATGCAAAAAGAGCATTTTTCCATGACCCCTTTGCTGCGCACGGTAACATCCGGGTTCAACTGCAGATTCATAGGGTCTGGCCACTTCCAGTCAAACCAGTTGAAGCGCCGCACCTTATAAGGACAATTCTGGACACAATAGCGGGTTCCGATGCAGCGATTGTAAATCTGATTATTGAGTCCTTCAGCAGAATGATGGGGGGCATACACGGGGCAAACCGCTTCGCAGGGAGCGTTGTCACACTGCTGACACATCATGGGCAAAAATGTTACTTTTTTCATGTCATTTTCCGCATGGTATCGTTCGACACTCATCCACCCCATTTCGCGTCCTTCAATCACCCGGTTTTCACCGACAATACCGATATTGTTCTCCGCGTAGCAGGCAGCCGCACAGGCACCACAGCCGATGCATTTGTCCAAGTCAACGACCATCCCCCAGCGATATTCTGCGTGGTCGTGGGGCGGATAGAAATCCCGCTTTGGATCATACCCTTCCGGCAGTGGCAGCGTTAGTGGAAAATCTCCCATGATCAATCCAGCCCCATGCTTGGATGTCGGCTTAGCTAACTCCGTCAATTTAACCGAAAGGGCAAACGTTCTGCCATGCTGGGTCAGGCTGCCGGACGTGCTGGCAAGTTTCTGTGTCCGCCCGGTTTTTTTGATAGCTATTTTGGCTATATTAAGGCTGGCACCACCGGAATCTTGATCGATATTGGCAGAGAGCAGCTTCAAGGGGTTGACTCCGGTATCCTTAGCATACCTCCCATAGGCGGTGTGTCCCTGTCCGATAGCCATGACCGCAAGTCCCGGTGTGACCAGCTCGCTGGCATACACCACTGCTTCCAACTTGCCGAATTCGGTCTGTAGTTCGATGATGTCCTCTTGTTTGATCCCATTCGCACCGGCTGTTTCGGGATTCAGCAAAACAGGTGCCTGCCATGCAATGCGGGAAAGCGGGTCCGGAATTTCACACAGCCAGGGTTTGTTGGCTCCCCGCCCATCAAAAAATCGGATGGATGGCATTGCCGCAAAAGCCAAATCCGATTTTGGCGGCTCAGGTTTTTTGCTCAATATTCCCCCAAGGTCATTTGTGCGTGGGGATTTTTTATCTTTGTCAGGGGCGGCCGTGGCCGTCAGGTCAAACTTCCCGCCATGCTGAATGGTTTCAATCCATTGTATTTCATTGGTGATGCCACGATTCTCAGCAAGTTGAGAGATAAGGTAATCTTTGTACTTCTTAGCCGGAGGGTTACCCTCGAAGACGGCCGACAGCATTATATCCCCCAGGCTGGATGCCTTGGTCATTTTGCCCATGGCCGGTTGTAAGGTTGATACTAAAGGCTGTTTGCCGCCATATTCATCCCAGGTTTCCAGGGACATTTGAACCGGAAGGACCAGATCGGCTAATTCAGCAGTTTCGTTCATGAAATTGGAGAAACAGACAACCAAGAGGTCTCTATTTTCAAGGGCTCGTTTGACACCACTGTTTTTTGGAAGCGCAAAAGCCGGGTCGACATTATTGAGCAAAAGCAGATCGGCGCCTTCAATATTTAAAGAGGAGAAAAATTGTAGAATCTCAGACCGTTTCGCCGCTGTCTCGACCCTGTGCCGAGCTTTGAAATCGATTAATTTCAGGTTGGGATCGAGAACGAGATTGAGCAAATTTACAGCCAGATTGGTTTGCAGGCCATTGAGATCAGATGCGCCGGTATTTGTGCCTAACACCAGAGGATTTTTGGCCTCCATGAGCTTAATGATCATGTTTTCATACAATGGCAAAGAAATTCCGGAGCGTTCCAAAACCAGGTTCTGAATATAGGGAGCGGTGGCTTTATTTAAAAATTGGTAAATTGGCTTGGGAAGATTTTTGCCTTTGCCGATGTCCAAAGCTTGTCTGACCAGACCGAGGGCTATTACGGATTCACTGCCAGGATTGCAGGCCAGCCAATGATCCGCATTTGCACCGGTCAGAGATTGATACGGACTGACCTGAAAAAATAAATTTTTACTTCCTTCTTTAAACGTATGCATGGCCTTAAATTTCCATGCGTATTCGACCGGAGACAGCCAGGTCTCAAGAAAATCAGCGCCGAAGGACACCAGGATGTCGGCCTGGTCCATGTGATAGGACACCAATCCGTCGACGTCGAATATTTTTTTATTGGCTGTTTTTAAAGCTTCATAGGCATACGGTTCAAATACCAGGGGCGGTCGGGAGTTTAAGTTCGTTAACGCAGCCGTCAGCAAATTCGTGAGTGTTTCGCCAACGGTTTCTGTCAGCATACGCACCCGATTCTGCCCATTTTTAGATGCTTCGTTGACCTTGGCCTTTATAATGGACTCCGCTTTTGAAAAGGATAGTGGCTGCCAGCTACCGTCTTTTTTAAGCATCGGGGTTTTAAGCCGATCTGGATTGTAAAGTCCTTGAAGGGCGGCTTGTCCCCGCATGCAGAGGCTGCCTTTATTGATCGGGTGAAGTGGATTCCCTTCAATTTTAATGATGCG
>JASFSK010000482.1:0-4494 GCA_050114455.1 Desulfobacterales bacterium
CTTGGAACTAAGTCCATCGATTCCTAAATACGATGACGTATTTACTCACTCAGGACTTGGTGCTGCCTGCGACGAGCTCAGCCGAGACGAGTGAGCAAAAGCAACGGATAGCTCAATATAAATACGTAACAATAATTGCGAATTGAAGCTCTAAGGAGCCAAACTAAATGCCTGATTCTGTAATGACGTTGTTTCCCCAGGTGCTTAACAGCTTTGAAGCGATGAAGATGCCGCTGCAAGCTGCCCTAGCGTTCAACCAGATCCAGACACAAGCGGTGGCTGCAAGTGTTGACTATATTAAAACCCTGCAGGGTATGGCCCTGAGTCTGGCGCAACAAAATTCACAGCTTTTACCTTCTGAATGCCTGCAAAACGGAGCTAAGATATTGAAACTGTATCAGCAAGGTATGGTGACGCTGCTGGATTGTTTTAAAGAAAATGTATTAACCCAACAGAATCGCTTTCATCAAAAACGCGCCGGGGAGCTGGAATTTCTCGAGCTGTTCACCGATCCATGCGCCTGCCAGGATTGGACCACCAAATACGAGACGTCAAAAATTTTGCTCGACCTGCCCGGTCTGCGTTTGATCGACATCTCGGCGGATGTGCGACATCGCATCCTAAACTATGGGGTCGTCTTTGCCCCGCGCGCCGGGCACCACTCCAATATTGCGGAACGGGTCGCTCTTTTTCTGCGAGATAACGGAGTGAGCCGCATGGCGGTTGTCGAACAAAAATGCGCCCAGGACATTCCCCTGTTTGACAACGGTCATCGCCATCGGGAGGATTTTGAAGGCCAGGTCGACCAATATCGTCAGGTACTGGAACTTTTGAAACTGCGTACCGGACACCCCGCCCATTTGATCGCCATCTGCCAACCGGGTCCTCTGCTGCTGAGCACCCTCATCTTACACCCCGATTTGGGCACCACTTTCGGATCGGCCGGTTCCCCCATGCATACCGAAGCCGAAAGCGGAATTTTAACGGACTTCGCCCGCCAGGCCGGTGAAGGCTACATTGACCGAATGATCACTCTTTTTGGCCACACCATCGATCCAGATCAGCCCGGTGCCGGACGATTGACTTATGATGGCCGTCTGCAGGTGTTCGGTTTTTATATGATGGCCTGGGATCAGCATTTTAGAAATTTAAAAAATCTCCTGACGGATCTTAGAAACGGTGAAAAAAAATCCGCCCGGATTCAAAAAGTATTTTATCAGTGGTACAACACCGCACATCATTTCCCGGCCGGCTTTATTCGCGACACCTACAAAAAGATTTTTGTCCAAAACGCGCTTATCAACGGCCATCTCAAAATCGGCCCTCATTTAGTGTCAATAACCGACTACCCTGCCTGGATCCCCATCTGGGCGATGGGGGGTGCGGCGGACCAGATTGCCCCGCCTTTGCAGGCTGTCGGCCATTTGGACTTGCTACCCGGAGTGTCCGCCCAAAACCGTCTGCGTCTTTTGTGCGATGCCGGTCATATGGGGCTATTCCGCTCCCATCGGATCCTTGAAAAATACTACCGCCGGGTGGCCGATTTCCTGCTGAATCATAGCGATTTTGCCAATTAGAGACCCTGTTGAATAGTTTACGGGGTAAATGGTTGATAAAGTAAGTTAAATCGGCAGAATACCATAAATCTTCAATCTTCAATCTTCATTCGTCAGTCTCCTCAGAAGGTGGCTTCGATCCAGGAAATTGATCGAAAAACGCCTGGAAAGGATTGAGTCGTTTCAGCGATTGCTGCGACATTTCGGAAAGATCCATCCCCACTTCCAGCCATTTTTTGAACTGTTCGTCCGCTTGGCTCTTGTAGGTGACATAAGCATTGATTGTCTGTTCGAGATAATTTTCAAAAAATTCGTGCAGGACATTTTCGCCGTATCGAATGATCATATGCAGTAGCGGCGCCGGCAGCAGTGCCTTATTGTTTTTGGCCTCATCTAAAATGATCTGGGTCAGGACAAAGGCTGTCACATCTTCTTTTGTCTTGGCATCAATAGCTTTGATCGATTTGCCCTGCCGTATGAAATCGGCCACGTCGCTGAGCGTCACGTAGACACTTTGTTGCGTATCATAAAGCCGTCGGTTGGCATATTTTTTAAGCACAATCATGTCGCTCATCACTGTCCTCGCCTCAGATTATATTATGGATCATTGCGATATAAAATAAGATAATAAGTTAATAAGCAAACCATTTGTTTTTTGTTATTTAGAATATACTTAGTAATTTTAATATACTATGATGTAAAAATTAAAAAAGCAAGTCCACAAGAAAATTTTTTATTTTTGTGCAGTGCAATATAATTACTTGACAAGGTCCAAAAATCGTTTATATTACCGTCCAGTCCGGATTCCGGCGCAAACAATTTCGAAACAAATATAGGGAGGAAAAAATGGAACCAAATGTAATGCTCAAACAAATGTTGGACTTCAACAAGACCGCCTTTGACAACAGTTTTAGTGCGATGTTGACGATTCAGGAACAAAATGCAAAAATGGTGAACACCTTTTTAGAGCAGGCAACCTGGATGCCGGAAGAAGGCAAAAAGCTTATTCGTAACTGGGTCGATGCCTATAAAAAAGGATACGAAGACTTTAAAAAAACCGCCGATGAAAACTATAAAAAGGTGGATGAATTTTTCGCAAACACAAAATCCTAGTAATCCGCGACGACTGCTGACCGGATGGCGCAGGGGGATGGGGAAATGAACGCACAGACCAACGACACGATTGATAAATTTTGGCAAGATCTACCGGACTATCACCGCATGATCCTACAACTTGCCGCCGCCCAAATGCAAACCGGAGTGGCCTATGGCGGCGCTCTTGTCAAATATCACAGTGATTTCATGCAGCCTTTCTGGATAGCACTGAACGCATTTTTGTCCACTGAACAAGATAAAATCATGCGTCATCCGCTTGCCGACAGTCTCGAGGATTACATCGAACTTTTGCAGTTCAACCTTCAGGTGGCCCAAAAAGGATTCCAAAGCGGATTGAAAGCCATGCTTGCTTACCACGGCGCCAGGACCGATAAAGCCATGCAGGCCTGGCAGAACACCATCTTCAAGCGCAAGGGAGAGACGATTGTCGATTTTACCGAAAATGAGGCACGTTTGCTGGAAATCCTCCTTTTCGACTACCCTAAAGCCATTCGAGCAATAAAACCGGAATACGGTTTCCACTTCGATGACGGCGGCTACGTCAAGGCCGGTGAAACAGACCGCTTTCTGATCTATCAGGTGCTTCCGACCAACAAGGAGGGTGTCAGAGAAAACGGCAAACCGATTCTGATTGTACCACCCTATGTTCTGGGTGCCAACATCCTGGCTTTTTTACCCGGAGAAAACAAAAGCTACGTTCATGCCTATGCCAACCAGGGGATCCCCACATACATCCGCATTCTCAAAGATATCGATGCCACGCCAGCCGTTCAAACCATGACCGGAGAGGATGATGCTTTGGATACCCGCATATTTTGTGAGAGCCTGAAAAAACGTCACGGAAAGCCCGTCACCCTGAACGGCTTCTGTCAGGGCGGATTTGTCGCTTTAGCCGGTCTGCTTTCCGGTGAACTGGATGACCTGGTGGATGCCCTGATTACTTGTGTGGCACCCATGGACGGCACCCGTAGCAAAGCCTTGGTGGAGTATATGCAGCACCTGCCTTCGCGTTTCAGAGACCTGGGTTATGCTGTTAAACCATTGTCCAACGGCAACCGCGTCGTTGACGGCAAGGTCATGAGTTGGGTTTATAAACTGAAAAGTATGGAAAATGAGGCGCCACTATTTACGCTCTATCGAGACTTAAATATTTTTGACCGTGGTAACGGCGGCCCGGCCGAAATTAGCAAAACGGCTGCCGCCATTAACAACTGGTTAATTTACGATCGCAATGACCTGCCTGAAGCGATAACGAAAATGAGTTTTGATTCTTACACCGTACCGGTGGATCGCCAGGGCAACCTGCCTTTCAAACTGTTTGGCCGCGATCTAAATTTCAAGCATCTGCAGGAAAAAAAGATCCCGTTTCTCATCTGCTATGCCGAAAAAGACGATTTGGTGGACAAGGAAGCTGCTGTAGCGCCGTTGGATTACATCCCGGTCGAAGTGACCTGTTTTCCCAAAGGCCATGGGGCCATTGCAACGTCCTGGTCTCAGCCCGATTCAGCCTGCGCGCTGCACACCCGTTTTGGCGACAACTACCGCGGTCCGGTCCGCTTTCATTTGGACCTTGAAAACAAGGTTAAACCAGTGGCAAATAATAAGTGACCGGTGAATAAGTTTTTTCCAAGAAGACGCTCAGAACAAGTAGCCCCTTCGGGGCAGCCAGCACGTCGATAATTCAAATAGGTGTCAGGTTTCGGGTGTCAGCAAGAATAGGTATTCTATCCTGAAACCTGAACACTGACATCTGAAACCATCAGTTTCTGACAACATGTTGTCAGATATCAAGCATCCTGAATATAGCATCAACTATCCAGCA
>JASFSK010000483.1:0-4485 GCA_050114455.1 Desulfobacterales bacterium
GGCAACCCGCATATTAGAAGTTGAACCCTTCAAGCGCGTAACTGTCTGGCTTCCCCTGAAGACAACGGCTGCCGGCGCGATAAATTTGACCGCCCGCGGCGGCGATGAGTTGGATCGGGATGGTCTTGTTCACACCATCACGGTCCAAAAAGGCTATCGCCTGGAAACGGCGGCCGCATCTGGATCGACGAAGGCACCAGCAATTACCGAACGAATCTTTTTCCCGCCGGATATCCGGACGGATGTCGGCCGGGTGAGTCTGATGCTGTCGCCGACCGTGATCGGCAACCTCGAAGGCGCTTTCCAATACCTGCGGGATTATGCCTATGAGTGTTGGGAGCAAATTCTTACCAGGGGAGTGATGGCGTCCCATTATAACAACCTCAAATCATATCTTGTCGATGACTTTACCTGGAAAGACAGTGAACGCCTGCCCCAATCCATGTTGGAGCGGGCCGCGTCCTACCAGGCACCCAACGGGGGCATGACCTATTATATACCTCAGGACCGCTATGTCAGTCCTTACCTCAGTGCTTACACCGCTTTGGCTTTTAACTGGTTGCGGCACAGCGGCTACGCAATACCGGTCACAGTAGAGGAAATGCTGCATGAATATCTTCTCACCATGTTGCGTCGTAATGTGATGCCGGATTTTTACACCAAGGGCATGGCTTCGACGGTTCGGGCTGTGGCGCTGGCGGCTCTGGTTGAGCACGGCAAGGTAAATCTATCCGATCTTCATCGTTACCGTCCGCATGTGCCCCGGATGAGTCTATTCGGGAAGGCCCATTTTTTGTTAGCGGCAATCGGTGTGGCCGGATCGGAAGCGTTGCGCGTCGAGGTTGGCAATCTGCTCCTGGCCCATGCCCATCAATCCGGCGGCAAATTTGTTTTCAGTGAAGTCATTGATGACAGTTATTTCCGTATTCTCGCATCCGCCCCACGAGCCAATGCCGCCATCTTAAGTGCGCTGACAGCCTATGGCCGCACCGATGGGGGCAAAAAACTGGTTGGCGATATTCCCTTTAAACTCGTGCGCTCTATTACCCAGAGCCGAAAAAACCGTGACCACTGGGAAAATACCCAGGAAAATATGTTCTGCATGAATGCCCTGATAGATTACCAACGCGTGTATGAACGCGAAAAACCCGACATGACCCTCGAAGCACTATTTGATGCAACTTCGATGGGGCAAGTCAAATTTTCGGATTTGCGCGATGCTCCGGTTGAGTTTCAAAGATCCATTGAGACCGGCGATCCGGGCCGCTCGGCGACGATCCGCCTGCAAAAAGCAGGGCAGGGCCGTCTGTATTACCGCACCAGGCTATCCTATGCACCCAAAGCCCCGAGAAAAGACTCCCTCAATGCCGGCATCGAAATCCATCGTGAATATAGCCTGGAACGTAACGGTAAATGGGAGCTTCTGCAAAGCCCCATGCAGCTCAAACGCGGTGATCTGGTGAGGGTGGACCTTTTCTTGTCTTTGCCGGCGGCCAAAAATTTTGTGGTGGTCGACGATCCCGTACCCGGAGGCCTGGAACCGGTGAATCGGGATCTGGCGACGGCTTCCGAGGTGGATGCCGACAAGGGGAATTTTAAGGCTGCCGGCGGTTCATGGTGGTTTCGTTACGGCGACTGGTCTTCCTATGGTGTCTCGCGCTGGAGCTTTTACCACCGGGAATTGCGCCATGATGCCGCTCGCTTCTACTCCGAATACCTCCCGGCGGGGAACTACCACCTCTCCTATACGGCCCAGGCCATATCGCCGGGAAGCTTTGTGGTTCTCCCGGTGCACGCTGAAGCAATGTACGATCCGGATGTCTTCGGGCAGGGGGTGCCGGCCGAGTTGAAGGTGGGAAGGCATTGAAGGCGGAATTCGGAATGTGGAATGCGGAAATGTATAGTCGGAAGTCAGGTGACAGATATCGGAGGACAGCGCACTGGTGACTGAGGGCTGAGGGCGGAGGACGGGAGACAGAGGACAGAAGTCAGATGTCAGAGGACTGAGGGTAGAAGAAAAACTACAGTTTTTTCAGAATCGAACAGAGTGTCGGGGGAAAGCATCCGATCAATTATACAATGGTAGAGCGAAGCGATTCCGTGAACTAATAACGAATGACAAATAACCAAGTTCACATCCAGCCTGAAATCATGTTTAGGAGCAAAACACATAACATATGGATCCCGGCCTTCCTACTGGTGGTCATCACCATGGCCGGGGCGTTCATCTGGAAAACCCGCGCCGACCTTCTGCCAATGCCGACCTCCCTTTCACCACACGGATCGGGAGTTCGCAAGGTTCAGGTCGTGGATCGCAACGATGCGCCCTTCACGATCACCTACCAGAATCGCTGGAACATCCATGAGCTCGTCTCCCTGCACAATATTCCGCACTTTTTACAGCGGGCTTTTATCGTTTCCGAAGACAAGCGCTTTTACCGCCATAACGGCGTTGATTGGTCAGCGCGGCTGCATGCACTGTTTCAGAATATCAAGGCCCTGAAAGCAGTTCGTGGTGCCAGTACTATCAGCGAACAGGTAATCCGCATGTGGCATCCACGGCCGCGAACCCTCTGGTCCCGTTGGCTGGAAGGCATCGAAGCCGGCCGTCTTGAAAAAGTGTTCTCCAAAAAAGATATATTCGAGTTTTACCTCAACCAAATCCCATACGCCGGCCAGCGTCGGGGCCTGGTTCAAGCTGCACGGGATTTTTTCGACCGTGACCTCGATACCTTGAGCTTCAAGGAAATGCTGGCCCTGGTGGTGATGGTACGGTCACCGGTGCGTCTGGATGTGCGTAAAAATCCGACGGCACTGGCTCGATCAACGATGCAGCTGGCTGGTCGTCTGTTTAAATATGGCGTTCTCGACAAGGGTCAGCACGCCAGCTTGTGCCAGGCTGATATCAGGATTCGGGAGGCGAGCCTTCCAGTGACGGCCGATCACTTTGTTCAATACCTGCAACAAATGCAGCCGCCCGCAACCTTCCGAAGTAGCGGTCGCTGGCGGACCACCCTTGATACCGGCGTGCAACATATCGTGCAGACCATCCTGGATCATCGTCTGATGGATTTGAAGAATCGAGGTGCCAGAAATGGAGCGGTATTGGTTGTGGACCATTGGCAAAATGAGGTCCTGGCCTGGGCAAACAGCGGAGCCCATCACAAAGATGTTGCCTCAAGCTGGTTTGATGCCGTCATCACACCGCGTCAACCGGGTTCAACCCTGAAGCCTTTTTTGTATGCCCTGGCTCTGTCCAAGGGCTGGACGGCGGCGACCCTGGTAGATGACTCACCATTATCCGAGCCGGTTGGCCGCGGGCTGCATGCCTATCACAATTACAGCCGTATGCATTATGGCCTCATCAGGGTCCGGCAAGCCCTGGGCAATTCACTGAACATCCCGGCGGTACGGGCAATTCAATTCGTGGGTGTTGAATCGTTTCTGGACTGTTTGCACCAATTGGGTATTCGAAGCCTGCAGCAGCACCCGGATTACTACGGTGATGGCCTGGCGCTGGGCAACGGCGAAATTACCCTCCTGGAACTGGTCCAGGCATACACTGTTTTGGCACGGCAGGGAATTTACCGTCCATTGAGATTCTTGATGGACGAAATCCCACGGCAGGAAGACAGCAATCGAATATTTTCGGCCGAAATTGCTTCACTGATCGGCAACATCCTCTCTGATCCGGAAGCCCGCCGACTGGAGTTTGACGATGGGAGTCTACTGCGGTTTCCCGTTCAAACCGCTATTAAAACTGGAACATCCAGTGATTACCGGGATGCCTGGGCCATTGGCTTTAATCATGGTTTGACAGTGGGTGTCTGGATCGGGAATCTGGATCATGAGGCCACCGAGGGGATTACCGGCGCCAACGGACCGGCGCTGGTGCTACGTTCCATATTTGCAGAGCTCAACCACCATCGAGAGTCACGACCCCTGTATCTCAGCCCGCTGCTGGTCAAAGCTGAGATCTGCAGGGACACCGGGTTAACGGCCGACGGAAATTGTGCCAGTACCTCGGAATGGTTTGTCGCCGGGAGCGGACCTGGAACCAAAACCGTTTCGGCAGAAAATGCCCAACCGGTGTTTTTGAGGCATCCGAGTGAAGGCATGCAGCTGGCTATGGATCCCAGAATTCCAGATGACCAGGAGGCCTTCGTGTTCAAACTGGCAAATCTGCCACACTACCAACCGGTTGACTGGTATGTCGACGGCCGGTGGGTGGCCTCGACCTCCGGCGGGAAATATCTGTGGAATCTACAGCCCGGGCCGCATACCGTCAGTGCCAGTGTACCACAGACAGATTCAGGCGCCTGCATAACGACACCGGAAGTAAATTTTCTGGTGAAATAAGCCGGCTTGGGCTGGACCAGCCATACTCACACGGGTTCGCCCGTGTCTACATCCGCTGCCGGTGTCGGCGCTGAGCTGTTCAGCGGTTTTGATGACAATACCGATGTCACCATAAAAAACATTTCT
>JASFSK010000484.1:0-4480 GCA_050114455.1 Desulfobacterales bacterium
TTTACATTTAAAGATGCGCCGCGGCTTGCCGCGGGAAGATTCATTGTAGTATTGATCGAAACACGACAAAGGTGCCGGAGACGCTATGGATAAAGATAAGATGCTCGAGCAAATGTGCCGGTCCGAGCTGAACCAGGTCGATATCAAGGCGATTTGCAAACTTCGAGACCTGCCGCCGGCCTGTCTGCAATCCCGCACTCTCCTGCAGCATCATTTTTTGACCGAAACCGGCATCAAGAAGGCCGTGGCGGCCTTGGACCAAAGGCAGATTCTGTGTTTACATCTACTCGCCGCCGGCGGCGGGAAAGAAGATATCAGGTTTTTTACGCGCCTTTACAAAAAAGCCTATCCCGGTTCATTTCGCCACACCTTTACCCAGCAATACAAAACCGTTTTTTCAAAGGTCAAGAAGGAACTGATCCGCAAAGGATTACTTTTGTTTGCCGAAGAGCCAAAAGATCCCTGGCTGCAAACCTCCGTACTGGAGCGGTTACGTTTCATTTTTCCGGCTGAATTTGCTGCTTTCTTGCCACTGCCGGCCAAACCGCTGCAGGTTGACGCGTCCGGGGCCAACATACGACGAATTGATTTTTTGAGGGAGAAACTGGCAGAAATCGCTGAAACCCCGAGGGCATCGTCGTCCCAATCACCAAAAAATAAAGAAAGGCTGCATATCCAGGACAATACCCTTTTCCTGGGAAAAAGCCCCTTTAGCCTTAAACGGCTTAAAGGTTGGATCGGATCGCGCTGGAAAAGAGGTGTCCAGATCGCCCCTGATCTGGACAACAGTCCCCTGACACCGGTGGATCTTATCGAATATGCCCTCTCATTATTGGGGGAAAACCAATGGGCTGATGCGGATGAGTTGGCGGCCTTTCTTAAAATTGCCTACCCCAGCGTAAGCAAGCTGCCGGATGCCCGTAAAGCGTGTGAAAAGGGATGGCAAAACGGCTATCTCGAGAAACTCAGCTTTAATGGGAAAGAATTTTACCGTTTGGCGCCGCTAGACGCGGGCCACGACCTCTCGGAGCCCGGTGATTTTCTGACGGTCAAAACCGACGAGCTTTTTGAAATCGACCTTAGGCACATCCCCTTTGAAGACTTAGAAAGCATTTGCAAAACCTGCAAGCTGCACCTATCCCAAAAAAAGCTTGTGGCCCAGCCAGACCTTGTACGAATCAGCCATGCTTTAAAACAAACGGCATCTTCACCGGTCTTTATTTGGTTGCAAAAACATCATCAGCGCTTTGGGCAAATTATCGCGACGATCAAGAAAAAAAAAGGAAAAACCCTTGTCCATGACAATCTCCTAATCGCCGCAGTAAAAGATTTAAGCCTGAGGGTGCTGCTTGAAAAGAAATTCAACGGTTCAAATCAGGTTGTCACCCTCTCGGACGAATATATTGCATTTCCCCTGAATTTGTTGCCCGAAATTCAAAAGGTCGTCACGAAGTCCGGGCATGCCGTAAAATATGTAAATGCCGATGAATGAGATAATGCTGGAAAAAGCAGATCCAAAGAAACTGACTGTCGTAACCAATCCAAACGATGTGCGCAAAGATATACATGTCTTTGCTTGCTACTGTCGCGACTATGAAATTAAGCGCGCCCACCGGGATAACTCACTGCCCAAAGTCCATCTCACACGTCTGGCCAAAATGATGTCGAATCCTCGATTGATCCATGATGTCAGAGAGACTGGCAGTAGCCGTTGGATCGACTTCATTGATCGCCTCGTTCTGGATCTTGGCTTCATCGATTACGACACCGAGGGAATATACGCCGGCTATACCAGCACTACCAAATCCTATCCGGATAATTACATCGAATTTATAGATAATGCCTATGATCAATACCTGAACCAATCGCTGCAGGAACAGGAAGATCAGATAATAGAGACCTTAGTGAACCGGGCCGATCCCTGTCTGAGCGAATTTTTTACCCAACACCCGGTCAGTACCTTGAATAGATTCAGCAGTTTCGGCTGTGCTACGGGGGTGGTAAAAAGAATCAAATTTCCCAAGATACGATCCTATCTGCTCGAATTGATAGCCAACTGCCGGGCCGGGGTCTGGTACCACACGGCTTCGCTGATCGCGTATCTAAAACGCCACAATCCATTTTTCCTTGTTTCTAAAAAAATTCCGTTTAAGAAATCTGATTACGCCCAAGACCGTTATCATAATTTTCATGAGGCCAAACCCGATGACCATTATAACCGATTCCGGATTGGGGAGAACTCCAAGGACCGCTTTGAAAGAGTTGAAGGAAGATTTGTGGAGCGGTTTTTGGAGGGAATTCCGCTGACCATGGGCTATGTGGAGGTAGCCTACACCGATGCGAAAGACACGGTTTATCCGTCAATCAACAAACTTCAAGCCTTTCGCATAACCGATCGGGGCGCCTGCGCCCTCAACCAGGACATTAAGGAAGCGAACATAACCCTGCTGCCCAATTACGAGATACACATCGATTCCTTGTTCTATCCTGCCCGCCGGCTGAATCGGCTAGAGGGGCTGTGTGACGTTGTACAGGAGGATACGCATACGGTTTTGAAGCTGGTTAAAAAGAAGATCATCAAACAGCATGCCGCGGATACGGAGCTGAATGTCATCGACCTGTTCAAAGAGGTTGGTATCGGCGCTATCCCGCCAAATGTAAAACAAGAGCTGGTCGCCTGGGCCGGGCACGCCGATAATTTCGTTGTCTATCAGGGTTTCGGTCTGTTGGAAGGCAAGATGGATAAGGATACGGCCGGCCGCTTTGCCGCTGTCTCCATTGCGGCGGATACCCATGTCGTCCGAGAGCCTCAAATATTATTTAAGCACCTGGAGCTGGCCCAAAAAGTTCCTGTCTATGTCAAACATTCCGACCGTGCCTTTAAGTCCCTTGAGGATACCGTAAAAAGCAATTTTGTCGACAATAGACGCGCCAAAAAACCAGGCTCCCGTAAAAAAAGACGATTCACGCTCAAGCGCACCATCCATCTGATTCTGGAATTTCCGGACAAGGCCATGTTTGAAGCATTTACCCGCGCACTTATGGATAAGGGCCATGCCTTGGATATAAACAAACAGGCCCGAACCGTTTCCTACTCACAAAAAGATGAGACCATGATAAAAGACGTATTGGATTCATTAAAGAAAAAATTTCCCGCGGTCATAAAAAACGCGTGATGCCACGTTTGACCTGGTCTTGTTTAGGCTTTCGCTTCATAATATGGACACCCGACGGGGGTCGCCAAAGTGGTATTTGCATCCAAAGACGGCAAAATATCAAAAAGGGGTTTCTCAGTTTATCTGAGCAAAGGTGTCTCAATTTAGCTGAGTCCTATAGAGCTTGGCGTTGGATGTCGCTGCGTGTGGAAATCGGCGGGGGAGGGATTAAATGATTTTACAGTTATATGCCTGAAATTTGGGGTCATCGGACATTAATGGCAGTCTGTTCACGATGGCTTGCGCAATGATCATCCGGTCGAAAGGGTCTTTATGATGGAGCGGCATTTTTCCCAACAACATGGCGTGATCGCCTGAAAAACTGAGTATGTCGATTCGCATTTGCTTTGCCATCTCAAGCGGATCAAACCCAACATGAATTTTTCCGATGGTGTGTTTAATCATCAGCTCGGCAACGCTCATGGCGCTTAAGAAAACTTCATTCGCCGGTGTCTCCAGTTCATAGCGCCTTTTGTCATTAAGCCTTTCAGGTGAAGTCAGCATCCACAAAAAAATATGGGTATCCAACAGGATTTTCATGATTGGTCACCATAAAACATGGCATTGATCTCCTCATCCTCATTTAGAAAGTCCTCAGGGATTTCGATTTGTCCCGCGAGCAATCCAAGTTTGCGTTTCTCCTTTGGTTTATATGGCACCATTTCTACCAGCGGCAGGTTATTTTTGGCAATGATCACCTTTTCTCCGTGATACGCCATATCAACCAGTTTAGACAGGTTTGTTTTCGCTTCGGATACATTGATAATCATAATGGCCCCTCAGTTTCGAAGTTTATATGACCAACAATAACGATTCGGACCAGGTTGGTCAATAATTTGTTTGAAGATATCCGCAAATGGTATCGTGATCTTCAGCTCTGCCAACATATCCTCGGGCAACCGATAACGCAAAGAGATTATTGATTGCGTTAGATGAGTTTGGTTTTGGCTCTCTAAATTTTTCCGTTAGTGATTTTACGACCCAAGGAAATATCATCCAACTTGGCTATAAACCGATCAGAATCGATATACTAACATCGATTAAAGGCCTGGAATTTGCCGATATCTGGGAAAGTCGGGTTCAAGGTCCCTATGGAAAACAAACGGTCAATTTTATTGATCGTCAAAACCTGATACGATCCAAAAAGATTTCGAATCGCGCCCAGGATAACGCTGACCTGAAATTGCTATTGTCAGATGAATAATTTATTATAGAATCTTCATCGTAATTACTCAGTGAAAATTTTGATTTTACTACCGGTTATG
>JASFSK010000485.1:0-4460 GCA_050114455.1 Desulfobacterales bacterium
GCGCCCATTTGTGCCGATGATCTCGAACACAAGATTTAGAGCGTTTGGCGGAATCACGTTCCGCTATCGGCAGTTTTGCATTGCTGCGTTAAATAGTCATAGCACCCCAGCTGGTTTATGCCAAACGCTCAAATGCTTTTTTTATATATAAAAACATAACATTTATAATTTGACAGGCTATCATCTTTTTCTTATTATCCGTCTGAATATGCCGGCGGCATCGGTATTATTAAGAGGTACCGAGGAAATTTCTTCGTCCGGCACTTACGTATGGAGGCTTTCAAGAAAACTTTTAGCAAGGATAGGAGTAATCCCCTTTGGTAATCCAAACCAATGGTTTGTTGACGGAAATTGATCGATGGCCCAATCCAAAACTCAATTTCAAAGACAATCACAGGAATGACCATCATGGATCTCACCGCTACCTGGAATGCTGAATATATTGATGCCCAATATCAGCGATGGAAAACAGCGCCCGAGGAGCTTTCACAGGACTGGCGCTTTTTTTTTGAAGGCTTTGAGCTGGCTGTCTCAGAAAAAACGGCGACCGGAAAGGTGGTTGCTAACGATCACCTGGAGCGTCAGGCCCGGGTACAGACCCTCATTTATCGGTATCGGGATCTCGGCCATCTTATGGCTTGCCTGGATCCCCTGGCTGCATGTCCGACCGATCATCCCCTACTAAATTTTGAAGCTTTCAAGCTCACACCCGAAGATCTTGATCTAGAATTTATTGCTCCCCGGCTTTCAAAATCCGGCCGGGCGCCTTTGCGAAATATCATCCAGGCTCTCAAGACAACCTATTCCCATTCCATTGGAGTCGAGTTTATGCATTTGCAGGACCCGGATGAACGCAACTGGCTGCTCGATCGCATGGAATCGTCGCTCAACCAACCCAAACTCAGCGCAACGGTCAAACGCCGAATACTGGAGGATTTATTCCAGGCGGCCCTGTTTGAACAGTTCATTAACAAAAAATATCTTGCGGTAACCCGTTTCTCGCTCGAAGGCGGCGATGCCATTATACCGGCTTTGAATGCTCTGGTCGAACATGTGGCGTCCAAAGGGTGCCGGGAAATCATTCTGGGCATGGCCCACCGCGGACGATTGAATGTCCAGGCCCACACTCTAAAAAGGCCCTATGAGGAAATCTTTTCTGAATTTGAAAGCTGCTATGATCCGGATGATCTGGTCGGTTCCGGAGATGTAAAATATCACAACGGTTATCTGGCGGATATAAAAATCGATCAAAATTCAACCTTGCGATTTTTTTTAATGAACAATCCAAGCCATTTGGAATCCGTGGATCCGGTGGTCGAAGGATTCGTCCGCGCCCGCCAGGACATCCTGGCAGACGAAAGCCGCATCCAGGTGCTGCCGTTGTTGCTGCATGGCGACGCCGCCTTTGCCGGGCAGGGAATCGTGGCTGAGACCTTGAACATGTCCCAGCTTAACGGTTATCGAACCGGCGGAACGATTCACCTGGTGATCAATAACCAGATCGGATACACCACCCTTCCCGAAGATGCCCGTTCCACGCGATATTCCACTGATATTGCCAAAATGTTGATGGTGCCGATCTTTCATGTGCATGGGGAGGATCCTGAAGCCCTGGTCCATGTATTTCGGCTTGCCGCCGACTACCGCTGGGAATTCGGGAAAGATGTCGTCATCGACGTGGTCTGTTATCGCCGTTACGGTCACAACGAAGGGGATGAGCCATATTTTACTCAGCCGTTGATGTACGAGCAGATTCGACAGAGATCTTCTTTGAACCGTTTATATGCCGAAGAACTGTTGGAAGAACAAATTATTCAAAAAGAAGAAATTGATAATTTTGAAGCATCAATTAATTCTCGATTAAATGCCGCTTACGATGTTATCCACGGTAGCGAATGTCCATTTCCATTCCCGTCATACTATGAAAACTGGGACAAAATTAAGGCAACTTATTCGCATGTTCCGATTAATACCGGGGTTGACAAGAAAACCCTCATCTCGCTGGCCCGAAAATTGAAGCAAGTTCCCGAGGGCTTTGCCTTAAACCGAAAACTTGAAGGATTGCTGAAAAAGCGGCTTCAGGCCGTGGAAGCAGGCGATGGCATCGATTGGGCCGGTGCCGAGGCTCTGGCCTTCGCTTCTTTGCTGACGGAGGGTGCTCCCATCCGCCTCAGCGGTCAGGACAGCGGGCGGGGAACGTTCAGTCAGCGCCACAGCGTTCTGGTGGACACCCGCTCCGGCAAGAAACATACACCGTTGAATGAGCTGGATACGAATCAGGCCGCTTTTCGGGTGTATGATAGTTTTCTTTCAGAGGCCGGTGTTCTTGGCTTCGAATATGGATATTCAATCGCCCAACCCCATGGTCTGGTTCTCTGGGAAGCTCAGTTTGGCGACTTCGCCAATAATGCTCAATCCATCATCGATCTTTTCATTGTCAGCGGTGAAACCAAATGGCAGCGGCTGAGCGGCCTGGTCATGCTGCTGCCCCATGGATTTGAGGGTTTGGGCCCTGAACATTCCAGTGCCCGACTGGAGCGTTTTTTACAGCTGTGTGCCGCGGAAAATATTCAAGTCTGCAATCCTTCAACCCCCAGCCAGTATTTTCATCTTCTGCGCCGTCAAGCGCAAAGCAGTTTTCGCAAACCTCTGGTGATTTTGACCCCCAAAAGCCTTCTGCGCCACCCGGCAGCCATATCGACCCTTGATGACCTTGCCGGTGATTTCTTTCAACCCGTTCTCGACGATCCCAGCGGTACAAAAACTCCTCAAACAGTCCTGTTTTGCAGCGGAAAGATCTACTATGAGCTGTCCGCCCGACGCAAAGACCGGAAAAACAGAAATGTGGCAATTGTTCGTCTAGAACAGCTTTACCCGTTTCCCACAGATCAGTTGAAAAAAGTGGTTAAAAAATATTCCCGTGTAAAAAATTGGTGCTGGGTCCAGGAAGAGCCTGAAAATATGGGCGGCTGGCAATTCATCAAACCCCGGATCGAAGGCCTGGCAAAAAAAACGCTGTATTATGTCGGCAGAGAGCCGGCTGCCAGTCCGGCCACAGGTTTCCCGGCAATATTCAGACAGGAGCAAGATCGGATTATTGAAATGGCAGTGGGCCTTGCTGCAGGGAAAAGAGAACAGACGGAGGTCAGTTAGTGCCGTTGTAGCTGGCCATTTGTGATTGTATACCGGTAGTTTAATCGGTAAGCAGAGGCCGGAAATTGGAAAGTTGTCGCCGTGTTGTAAATACAACCGTATAAACAGACGCTTTTGCTGATAACCTGCTACCGCTGAACTTTAACCCCCGAACGTGGCACCGATCCGTTCAGGGAGCTATCCAAGGAAATGAAATGCTTATTGAAATCAAAGTACCCAGCGTCGGAGAATCCGTTACTGAGGCACTGCTGGCTCAATGGTTTAAGTCCGAAGCCGATCTCGTAAAAAAAGATGAACCGCTGTTTGTCCTCGAAACCGACAAAGTCACCCTGGAAGTCGTGGCCGAAGGTGACGGCGTGTTATCGATCAAAGTGCCGGAGGGTGAAACGGTTGCTATCGGTACCGTGGTCGGCACACTGGACACCGACGCCGCCGCACAGCCGGAAGATAAACCGGGTGAAGAAATAGAAAAGACGAAAGCGGCATTTGCTTCCGAAGCCTTAAAAACATCGCCGGAGCCGGAATTGGTATCTGAAAGTCCTTCGGCCGAACCTGTTGCCAAAACTGTCGAACCGATGGTGCCCCAAGAGGAGCACACGACTCAAGCACCTGGTTTGCCACGCGATGATGATGCGAAGTATGCACCCTCTGTGAGACGACTAATAGCGGAGAAAAATCTAAATCCTGCAGATATCTCCGGAACCGGCCCCGGGGGTCGAATCACCAAATCGGATGTTGTTTTGTATCTTGAAAGCGGTTCGGCACCGACTGCGCCAGCCGTCTCCGCCCAGGCAACCGCTGCCGAGGGAAAATTGACACCATCGGAGATACTGCCTGAAAAGTCCACTGCCGCTGAGGAACGCACCAGCCGCAAACCGATGAGTCAAATTCGTCAGCGCATTGCATCCCGGCTGTTGGAGGCCAAACACAGCACGGCCATGCTCACCACATTCAATGAAATTGACATGGCGAATGCCATCTCCATTCGCCGGCAGTATAAAGAAATATTCAATCAAAAATACGGTGTTGGACTGGGGTTTATGTCATTTTTTACCAAGGCCTGCATTGAGGCGCTCAAAAAATTTCCCCAGATCAATGCCTTTGTGGACGGAAAAGACATTATCGAACACCATTATTACCACATTGGGGTGGCGATAGGTTCGGAGCGCGGTCTGGTAGTCCCGGTGATCCGACATGCCGATATGCTGAGTTTCGCAGAATTGGAGCTGGCCATTATAAACTTCGTCAAAAAGATCAACGAAAATCGTCTGCAGCTCTCCGATCTGGAGGGAGGCACTTTTACTATC
>JASFSK010000486.1:0-4459 GCA_050114455.1 Desulfobacterales bacterium
CAGGTGTCAGCATGTACGATGCGATGTATGACTATGATGTCCTTGCCAATGCCTGGACGAAATACTGTGAGGATTTTACCCCGGATGCTTACAATTCGCCCATGTCAGTGGTTCCGGGCAGGCCGCTTGATATCCTTGATTTTAAGCTTTGTAAATGGCCCGGCCGGGGAGTCTCCAAGAAGCAGGAATATCAGTATGTCGAAGAGGAATTTATGAAAGCCGATGAGTATCAGGATCTAATAGACGACCCCACCGGATACTTCATGAGCACTTATTTTCCCCGGATCTTCGGCAGTTTGAAACCACTTGAAAGGATGCCCTTATTCCCCCCAGTTAATGAAATCCCATGCATTCCACCGGCCCTAATCCCTTTTGGAACCGAAGAAATCCAGCAGGCATTCAAAGCCCTTATGGACGCGGGTCGGGAGACCAACCAGTGGCTAACTGCTGTTCGCAGACTGAATGGCGCCATCATGGGAAAAGGTTTTCCCGCTTTTTCGGGGGGCTTCACCAAGGCGCCCTTTGACGTCATCGGCGACACCCTCAGGGGCACCCGGGGCATCATGCTGGACATGTACCGGCATCCCGATGAACTGATCGAGGCCTGCGAGCGAATTACACCCTTTATGGTTAAGTCCGGCGTTGCTTCATGCAAGGCTTCCGGTCACATCATGCCCTTTATCCCTCTCCACAAGGGTGCCGACGGATTTATGTCCGATGAACAATTTCAGAAGTTCTACTGGCCGTCCTTGAGAAAGCTCATCATCGGGCTTGTGAACGAGGGCTGTGTTCCTCAACTGTTTGCTGAAGGCAAATATAATCAACGCCTTGAGGCTATTTGCGATGTGCCCGAAGGAAAGGTCGTCTGGTGGTTTGATCTGACGGATATGAAGCGGGCCAAAAAGACGGTTGGACAAGTAGCCTGCATTGCCGGCAACGTGCCCATTTCGCTGTTATGCACAGGCACTACCGAAGATGTCAGCGCATACTGCAAAGATCTCATCAATTCGGCCGGCAGGGACGGGGGCTTCATTTTCTCGACGGGTGCAGGTATGCAAGGTGCCAAGGTTGAAAATGTAAAAGCCATGTTAGTCACCGCACAGAAATATAGGGACCGGGATTGAATCATTTCGACTTAGGGAGAATAAGACAATGGATGAACTGGTCGCTGCTATCTCGAAAATGAAGGAAAAGCAAGCCCTGATTTTGGCCGAAAAAAAGCTTAACCAAGGAGAGGATCCGTTCCAGATATTGGACTTATGCCGCGAAGCTGTGGAATATATCGGAAAGCAGTTTGAAATGGGCAACTATTTCCTGCCGGAATTAATCATGGCAGGAGAAATGTTGAAGACGATATCTAAAATGGCAGAACCCCATATCAGGCAGGAGGCTAATGAAGCCGCCGAACCCATCGGCAAAGTGATTATGGGATCGGTCGAGGGCGACATCCATGACATTGGCAAAGACATCGTTGTTTTCTTATTGGACGTCAATGGCTTTGAGGTTCATGATTTGGGGGTGAGTGTCTCTGCTGATAAGTTCGTTGAGACGATCCGGAGCGTTCAACCACAAATCGTCGGTATGAGCGCACTGCTGACAACGGTTTTCGATTCCTTTAAAAATACGGTTGAAGCCATCACAGAAGCCGGCTTGCGCGATAGAGTCAAAATTATGATCGGTGGTGGTACCGTAACCGATGACGTGCGCAAATACTCAGGCGCTGATGCCTACGGCGAAGATGCTGTGGCTGCGGTCAACCTGTCAAAGAAGTGGGTTAATTCTCTATAACCCAATTAGGGTATAATGATCGGCATTCATCGATCCAAACAACATTGGCCATCTGATTCGGTTGACATTAACCACAATGTGGCCAAGGTTAAAATCAACGCATTATAAGCAAGTAAACATGGCAGGTTATATCCTATATAGAATATTCGGAATCGATCAACGAAGCCAACTCCTGCACGCTACTGACGATAAAATCTGGCTTTTCTCCCTTAAGTTTGTCTTGCGATTGAAAGCCCCATGTAACGGCAATCGATTGCACGCCCGCCTGTTTTGCATAACGAATATCGCTGGCCGAATCGCCGATCATGCACGCCAAACGCCTGTCGATCTCGAAATGCATGCAGGCGTTAAGAATTTTTTGAGTTTTATCCCCTGGCTCAAACGCTCCCTGGATACAGGTAATTTTACCGGCGAGGCCATAGACCGCTAATTTTGCAGTAATGACGTTCTTCGCGTTGCCCGAAACGATTGCAAGGTTTTTGGATGCAATTCGGTGTAGAAGTGACTCAATTTCAGGAAAGAATGCCATGGAGGGGCTGATAGCTTGAAACCGATCAAATACATACGCACAAAACTTATCGACTTGGTCGTCAGACAGCCCTATTGAACGGGCTAATTCGTCATATGTGGCGACATCCAGGGCTTCGATAATGCCTTTGGTCGGCACCTGTTCATGGGATATCGAACGGCAATATTCGGTACCGACCGAAATCGAACTATCCAGTGAATCGATTAAGACACCGTCGTAATCAAAGATAAGTAAGGAAAAAGGCATGAGAAACACTGTGTTTATTCAACAACCCGTTTCAGCCCAAAGGTAAATATGAATGCAATAATCAGAAGACCCGCAAAAACATACCAGATGTGCTGATAGCTTCCCCAGGTATCATATGACCAGCCGGCCAGGGTAGGGCCGACAATACCCCCAATCGACGACGAACCCATGATGATTCCGATCATTTTGCCGAAGGAATTCCTGCCGAAATATTCCCGCAATATGGAACCCCTTAAAACCATGCTGCCGCCGTGTCCCAACGGGAACAGCAACAGAAACGGGATGATCATCCACCTCATATGCATGAAGCTGAAAGTCAATATTCCTAAAATAATAAGGCCCAGGGTCAACATCATTACATGTTTTTTATCATAATAGTCTCCCAGCCATCCGAAGCCAAATCGACCAATGATGCTGAGCACGGGGATCGCACCGGCGATGATGCTGGCGGATGCGCGCTGCATGCCGACACTGCTGAGATAAGGCATCACGTGGGTGAAGACAGCCATAAGGGTCATCATTCGCAACGCTTCTACCAGATTGAGATAGAGAAAGGTCTTTTGTTTGAGCGCTTGTTTGAGGCTGACTTCAACGCTTTTTTCCTGAACTTCATGATTTTGAACGGAAACAGCCTGCGTCTGACCATCGGGAAGATAGCCATAATCTTCCGGTTTGTTGCGAATGATCAGTGCCAGGGGAATACCAATGGCCCACATTCCCAATGCGAGGATAATAAGTGTGGTCCGCCAATCAAAGTTATCGATAAGGTAGACAATCAGCAACACCATCAAACCGCTGGCACCAATACCAGAGCCCGCAACACCCAGTGCAATGCCGGCTTTTTTGTGAAACCAGTTGACTACCGCAGTCATAGTGACGACCGAGGTACATCCGCCGGCGCCGAATGCCAGCAGAAGGATAGCGCCATAGAACATGGCCAGTGATTGCGTAAAGCTTAGAGATAGGAGCCCGATGCCGACCATAATAGTGCCCGAGAAAATAACTTTTCTGGGACCAAAGCGATCTACCAAAAAGCCAACGATCGGCGCGAAAATGCCCATCTCCAAGCCGCGGAGGCTGACGGCGAAGGATATCTGGGTATAACTCCAGGAGAACTCTTCTGCAATGGGTTCAAAAAAGGCTGTGAAGCCAAAGAAAATCGAACCTGCGACATAGAAGCTGATCAACGAACAGGCCAGAACCACCCACCATCCATAAAACACAGTTTTTGTCACAGGATTTGACATCCTCCGGCGCGGCATATTTTGAGGTATAGCGACAGGAAGGCAAGCAGACCGCTCACCCAAATTGAACCGAGTCGAACATTTGGCCGAGGGACAGTTCTTTTTCTAAAACGCCCTTCAACTTTAGGCCGCATTCTTCAGAACAAATCAGGAACATGCCGTCATTGCCGTTATTTTTGGCTTCGGAGCCGTGAGCGGTGACCATCATATAAATCGGTTTTTCCTCCGAAACCAGGCCGATCTGAATGCAATGGCTCTCGTAGTCAGATAAGTCAACATTCGGATTTAGCTTGGCGCCCAAGCCCAATACTTCCACATGATCATCGATTTGGCTATGGCACCATACACATTTGCTGAGGGCCTCTTCGTCGGGGATGATGCTGTATTCCATGAATACCTCATACGCTTGCAGTTGCTTTAAGCTGTAAATTGTGAAAATCTGGGTACAGATAGCATCAAATCCAACGGGAAATCAAACACAATTTGCAAATATCCATCCGGGGATTTGCGACACTGCCATCGCATCAAGTGAACGGTGAATCCGGGAGCGGCCGCTTATATGAAACTAAACTCGAATTTACAATTTTGCCACGAAGGCTCAAAGACACTAAGGGCTGATTTTTATTTTAATCTTGGTGCCTTGGTGTCTTGG
>JASFSK010000487.1:0-4458 GCA_050114455.1 Desulfobacterales bacterium
TGTGGTGTTTTCTTCCTGGGATTGTGGGGGTGACCTTTGTATATTGGGCTGAAAACAATGGTTATCAGGCTTTGATCTTGAAAGAACATCATGAGCGCATAGCCATTGGTTTGATGGTTGTTGCGACCATGCTTTTTTTGGGTCGTGCGGTTTGTATCCGGATGGAAATCGATTTCATCTTGGCCGTCATGTCTATCAACTTTCTTTGTCGCGAACTGCATTTTACGGGCACTGATAATGCAGTGGTTATCGTTGCCGGTCTGGTTTTGATCTGGATTTTGTTTCACAAAACCCAAATTTGGGCAAGTATCAAGCAAGCCGAATTTTTCCAGATTAGTCTGACCGGAACTGCATTCACTTATTTTCTTTCGATTCTAGTGGCACGAAGAGTTTTTTCAACAGACTATTTAGCGTTGCTGCCGAATGAGGCCAATATGCATGTCGCTTTGGAGGAAGTTCTTGAGAATATCGCTCACCTGTTTTTGATTTTTAGCGGGATTGCCGCATTTTTTTCAGTCGACAAACTGGGTCACAATCCTGCTAAATTGCGCGGTCAATGATTAGCTAATTGAGGAAGGAAAAATCACAAAATGGCAAGCACCAAAACGGCCGAAGCAACCAGCGAAGGTTCATCACCAAAAGCGGATAAATGATCACTGCAATCTATTTTTAATTTTTTCGGCGGCAAAACGCTCAGACTCAACAATGACCTGGGGGCTATGGGCATATTTTTCTTTCGGTCCCTTATTATGATCTTTCGCATCAAAGCCATACCGGACATTGTCCAGCAGGTATACTTTATCGGGGCCAAATCCGCCCAGATCGTGATGCTCGTCGGTTTTTTTACCGGCATGGTTTTAGGGCTGCAGCTGTATTTTGTTTTGGTTAAATTCGGTTCCGTCGGTGTGCTGGGCACCGCGATCGCCCTGACATTAATCCGGGAAATGGGACCGGTGCTGTCGGCCATTATGATCACCGCCCGGGCGGGCTCGGCCATGACTGCCGAAATTGGCATTCAGCGTATCTCAGAGCAAATCGACGCCCTTTCGACCATGCGCATCGATCCGCTGGGATATCTGATCAGTCCACGCATTGCGGCTGGCATTGTCAGTTTTCCGATTCTAACCGCCTTTTTTGATTTAATCGGTATCCTCGGCGCCTGGGTTAGCGGCTGCTTGCTGCTGGGAGTCAATTCCGGAACCTACTTTTACCGGGTGGTATCGAGCACCCAGCTGGATGACATTACCGGCGGCTTTGTCAAGTCCATCGTGTTCGGACTGCTGGTGGTTACCATCTGCTGTTTTCAGGGCTATTTCACCCACCTGCGCACCGATAGTTTCGGTGCCAAAAGTGTCAGCCTTTCGACAACGTCGGCGGTTGTGATTTCCTGTGTGAAGATCCTGATTGCGGATTATGTGGTAACGTCTTTTATCGTTTAAGGTACCTAACTCAGATACTCCAAAGGTGGGGAACAAATAGCCACGAAGACACCAAGACACAAAGTGAAACCTTTGATTGATACTCATCTTCGCGCCTTTGTGTCTTGGTGGCGAAAATGCTTTACCATAGAATAACTAATAACCAATAACCATTAACTTCTATTTTAAATAGGAGCCGTCATGGATGCAAAAAGCGAACCTCTAATCGAATTTAAAGGCGTCAGCAAGTCATTTGGTAGTCGCAATATTTTAAAACGAATCGATTTATCGGTTTACGAAGGCGAGGTGACGACCCTTATCGGTCTTTCAGGCACGGGCAAGAGTGTGACCCTCAAGCACATCATCGGAATGCTCAAACCCGATGAGGGCCAGATCCTTTTTCGGGGTAAACCCATCGACCAAATGAGCAAGAAGCAATGGAATGAGTACATCGGCCAGATCAGCTACATGTTTCAAAACAATGCCCTGTTTGATTCGCTAACTGTCTATGAAAATGTGGCCATGCCGCTCAAGTACACGACCAAATTAAAAAAGAAAGACATCGAGCAAAAAGCCATGGCCCGCATCGAACAGACCGAGTTGACCGAGGTGGCCGACAAATATCCCTCGGAGATTTCCGGCGGCATGCAGAAGCGCACCGCCCTGGCGCGCGCGCTGGTGACCGATCCGAACATCGTGCTGTTTGACGAGCCCACCACCGGCCAGGATCCTATCCGCAAGAATGCCATTCTGGGGATGGTGGCCGAATACCAGAAACGATTCGGGTTTACCGCTCTTCTGATCAGTCACGAAATCCCGGATGTATATTTTATCTCCAACCGGATTCTGGCGCTGTACGATCGTAAAATTGTGTTTCAGGGTGACCCGGAAGACTTTGAATCCCTCGACCACCCCTTTCGGCAGGAACTGATTACCAGTCTGGAAAGCCTGGGAGAAGAGCTGACCGGGCTGTATTCCAAACGACATTTCAAGGTTCGCTATCAAACCGATTTGAGCCAGAGACAAACGGATGCGTCCTACGCGGTGGCGGTTTTCGCCATCGACGACCTGGATACCATCACCGCCGATATGAGTCACGATTTGGCACAACAGATTATCCGATCGCTGGGTTCGTACATCAATAAGCATTTTGGTGCCGTGGGCGGATTTTCTTCGCGGCAGACCATCAATGAATATGGCACGGTGCTGCCCTATTCTGACTTGGAGGAAGCCGAACGGATCCTGAAGGACTTTACGAGAGACTTTAAGCAACACGGGATCAAAGATTATGAGGACTACGAGATTCGGGAGCTTGATCCAAACGGTGAAAATGACGCTCCAACCGGAGAATATGTTGAATTCAGCGTCCTGGCCGGTCTGGCCCAGGGCAAACCCCAGATTGAGATCGAGTCAGTGATGGAATTTGCCAGATTTCAACAAAAAGAAATTGCACGCTTTAGATGTGCAGGCAGAGGTGAAAAGAAATGAAGAAATATTCCAAGGAAACAGTGGTGGGAGTTTTTGTGGTCATCGGATTAATCTGTATCGCCTATATGGCCGTGAATCTGGGCAACGTGGGATTTCTCGGTGAAAATAGGTATTCATTGTTTGCCAAGTTCAATACCGTGACGGGCCTCAGAGAAGGGAACCCGGTCAACATGTTGGGTCTTGAAATCGGCCGGGTGCAAAAATTTACCATGGACCAGGAAAACCAGGTGGTGCAGGTGGAATTCAAGATCAACCAAGGTACTGAGATATACGATGATGCCATTGCGTCCATTAAAACAGAGGGTCTGATCGGCGATAAATATGTGGCGGTCGATCCCGGCGGGGGAGGCGATTTGCTGGAAAACGGCGATACCATCACCGATACCAACTCACCGACCGACATCATGGAGCTGATCAGCAAGTACGCCTTTGGGGATGTGGGCCCAGGGGAAAAATAGGTGTTCAGAAGTTAAGAAGGTAAGAGAGGGAGAAGGAATCCGGTAAAAATTTCCCTGAATCCTTTTTGAATGCTTCCAGGCTTCACAGCCTGCCAGCATCCCGGCCTTTTTTTCCCTTTAGCCTTTTTAAACATAAACCCAATCAACTTTTATCCCGTTAAATATTTTGTAGACATCGAGCTTGCCCTGTTATACCTTTTTTCATGTTTAACCGGGGCGAAGCGGATTTAACTGGGACAATTAATCTTATCAACCCAAAAAGGAGGCTAGTATGCAAAGACAAATAAACGCAATGATACTGATGGTTGTAATTTTGATAGTAATACCTCTTCAAGGCTATGCCGCAACACCCAAAGAAACCGTGGAAGCGGGTGTCAGCAAATTGCTTAAAACCCTGGGTGATCCGGCCTTTAAAGCCAAACCCGAAGACCAGCGAATCGCAATAATCAGCAAAGAAATAGAAACGGTTTTCGATTTTCAGGAGCTGTCAAGAAGAACCCTGGGACGGGACTGGAAAAAAATGAACGCCGCGCAGCAAAAAGAATTTGTCCAGTTGTTCCGGGAACTGCTCCAAGGCGTTTATGCAGATAGGCTGCTGGCATATTCAGATCAGAAAATTATCTTTGACAAGGAAACCATGCTTAAAAAAGGTCGGGCAGAAGTTCAGAGTTACCTCCAGACCTCAGACGGCAGTAAGATCCCGCTCTTCTACCGGCTCACCGATAAGAGCGGCAGCTGGAAGGTGTATGACGTGATTATTGAAGGAGTGAGTATGGTCAAAAACTATCGCACCCAGTTCAGACAGATTCTTAGCAAAGGCTCCCCCGAAAAGCTGTTGGAAATTTTACGTGATAAGGTCAACAAGGGCTAAGCGGCTGAGTTAACCCAGTCTTTTCTTTTTTCTATAGCGGAATCGTCTTTAGTGGGGTATCAGAGTATCGTAGAGGCAGCAACATTGCCGGCGGGATATAGGCTTGTTAATGTATGTTTTAAAACCATCCGTTACAATATTCGCTAGCGCTCATTGATGGTAGTGCATGGATTTATACTTGAATTAGGAGGCTCAATTAGATAGTTTCCATCCCCAAATGATC
>JASFSK010000488.1:0-4450 GCA_050114455.1 Desulfobacterales bacterium
AAAATTTGAACAAAGGGTTTTCGAGGTCGCCGATAGCATTGGGTTTAAACGAGAAGGCCAGGGGTCCCTCGTCATCGCCGCCCAGCTTCATCGTGATCTAAATGAAGCACGTGAACAACGGGCTAGCCTCAAAAAAATCAACGCCCAGGAAAAAGAGCTAGCCGAAGAAATCGAAGATGCTGACATAACGATTCGGGCAGCACAACAGCAGTTGGATTTATTGAAGAAACAAGCGCAGGTTGAAACCGACGATGAACTTGAATCCGCCGGAACGAACTCGCGAAAATTGCGTGAGCTGCAGCAAAAGCTCGATTTACTTGAACGAGAACTCACGCGCAATGGCGGTGGCCTCGGTATTGAGGAATTGGAAAAGGAGGCCGCCGGATCGGACATCGATGCCATCGAGGGAGATCTCGATAGAGTCACTGCGGAATTAGAAGAACTTCAGGCAAAGCGGGACACTCTGCGTGATCAACGACAAGCAATTCATACGGAGATTAAAGCCAAAGACGGCAGCGCTAAAGCCGCCAACGCATCTGTGGAGGCAGAGCTGCAACTTGCCGCCATCGTTTCCGGTGCCGAGCAGTATCTTCGCCTGCAGATCGCGGCACTTATCCTCGAACAGCGTATTGAAGACTATCGTAAAAAAAACCAGGCACCGGTTCTGGCACGCGCAGGTCAGCTTTTTGCTAGACTTACCTTGGGGTCCTATACAAGTCTGAGGGACGAATTGGACGAAAGTGGTAAGCCTATCCTGCTGGGTGTTCGACCAAACAATGCAGTGGTATCCGTCGATGGGATGAGCGACGGTACCCGCGATCAACTCTACCTGTCACTGCGTCTTGCTACCCTTGAACAGCATCTATCTCAAGGAGAACCGATGCCTTTTGTGGTTGATGACATTCTGATAGGATTTGACGACCATCGTACCAGGGTATGCCTCGAGGTCCTGGCTGACTTGGCGGCCAGGACCCAGGTTCTGTTGTTTACCCACCATAGAAGAGTGTTAGAACTTGCCGGAAAGATAGAGGCGGATGCAGGAATTTATACCCATGAGCTGCGTTGATTAGGCTGCGGTCTGGAAGATACCCGCCATTGACAATAAAAGACCGCCTATACGCTGCATGATTAAAAAAATGAAATTAAAGGTATTTCAAATGTCCAAAGTTATCAGCATTCACGAATATATTCTCAAACCGGGTGTCAGTGAGCGGCAATTTGAAAGTGCAATTCTTGGCGCTAAGAAGCGAGGTCTGCTGAACCTTACCGGTCTGGTTGACCACTATCTGGTCAAAGGGATCAGAGGTTCTCGAAACGGTTTGTATGCAGCCGTTTGGATTTATGAAAGCAAAGAAGCGTGGGAAAACCTATGGGGCCCTATCGACGAACCCATCAGCAAGGCAGATTATCCGGAAAACTGGAAGTCCTGGGAAAATGAAGTATTGTTACCCTTTCTGGATCAGGACCCGGACAATATCAATTTTACTTCTTACCGGGAATTGTGACAATCAACAATTGATTAGAGAGGCAACTCTTTTCACTTTCCTGAAATTCTCGCATTGTAACCTTAATAATGATAAAATCAATGCGAAGAAAAATAATGGGATCAAAGCGTGATTAGTAAATAATGTTGACTAAACCTGCCGGTGTCTAATTGAGATTAATGCCTCTTCTATAGCCCCTGTAACCAAACATTTCTATCCATCGCATGTCCGCGGTCGGGCTCAGTCATTTGGATTTTCTCCCAAAAGCTCGCTTGCGCTGATAATGACGAGCATCCAGGTATGCCCTTAACCTCAACGAGAATTGAAGAAAAGGACGAAACTCTCCACGAGTTCGGCCATAAACCGGTAGTCCAGTTTTTCCATTGTATCCGACGATCTGTGATAGTGGGGATTGCGAAAAAAGGCAGTGTCGGTGATCATGACAGCCTTAAATCCCTGATCCCAAAAAGAGGCATGGTCGCTGAGTCTGATCGCCGGAAGGATCCTACCGTTAAACGGAACTTTTAATTTTATGACGGGAAGCTCTGGATTTTTTTGAAAAGCATCAAATAGTGAATTGGTAAAATCGCCGGATTTGAAGTTTCCAACAATACCGATGTAGTTTCCCTGTTTGGGATAGCCGAAAAACCCAAGAGGAAAGGGATACTGCTGGCAGCCTGCCTCATAGCAGGCATAACCCACCATTTCCAGGCAAATCATGCCATCTATTTTTTCCTGTGCCTGGCGTGCTTTTTTGGCATAAACTCGGCTGCCCATGTGGCGGGTGCCGTAAGCCGGAGGTTCTTCCAGAGCAAAGGAAACAAAGGTCACCGCCAAATCAGGGGGAGCCTGATCAAACAAGGCTTTGAGGCTTCTGGCAGTCTCCAGCTGCACGGCAATTGCACTGGCATTGTCGTCCGCCCCAACGGTACCGGAAACCGAATCGTAATGGGCACCCACAAGATATCTTCGGGTGGGTTGGCTGCCGGATGAAATTTCGGCGACCACGTTGGCGACTTTAAAATCAGCGTAATCGTAGGGTTCTGTGTGCACCGCAATGCCGATATCTTCATAAAAGGATTGGATATACCTGGCAGTCTTTTCAAGATTTTCAGGAAACCGCACGCTGCGCTCCCCAATGGTCTGGGTCAAAGCCTTGAGGTGGGCCTCCAAACGTTGAGTCGTCTCCTGGATATCGATCATGAAACTTCTCCCAACCACGCGCCCGTCAGCTGCGTGTAGATTATATCGGGGAAATACGAAGATAAGAGCCGTATATACAACAATGACAATATACTTCATTCCAGATATCCAGACCGAATTAAACATCTAAAGCGGATGGATCCTCAGTCCGGTAGATATAGATCGGATCGTTATGCAAAGAACCATTGGGGTGTAGCACCCTCGCAGGTCGAAATCCAGGCAGGGCAAAATTGCACGAAACAATCAGGGTGCCGGGTTTGAGCTCCGTTTTCAGTTTGGCTGATAATTTTCGCATGACATCAGGATATAGGTAGCAAAAGACAACGTCGGCATTGCCGAGGTTTTGCGACCAGAAGTTTTTACTCCGGATCTCAACGTTTTTCCAACCAAAACTGAGAATTTTTGCTTTGAAGTATGCTAGAAAATTTATTTCAAACCCAATGGCCCTAACACCGTAGCGTTTCGAAGCCCATCGCAGGACCCGTCCATCGCCGCAGCCCAAATCTACCAGTGTTTGGCCTTTTTTCATCGGTACTGCTTCTATGAAGGCAGCAATTCTGGTCTTTGTTGTACTGACAAATAGGGCGCCTTGAGTAGCCGGCAGGGCCAAAGCGGTACACAAAACATAGGTCATTTTCAGACCGAACAGAGTCCCTGCCAGTATAAGAAATATCCAAATCCAAAGATTCATTTGCAATTCAGGTAAAAGCCTCATGAAACAGGGGCTCCCGTCTAAGATTGCCCCCTTAACATCCCTTTTACAACAAACGCTTGAAATTTTGGAATTTTATCCATAGTCCCTTGCAAAGTAAAGCTGAAATAGCAATATGCTGCGCTTTGAGCCATAATTGGGGAAATTATGCGGTGTTGATTTGGGAAAATATTCTGGTACGATACGCAGTGTTGTCGTATCAAAACGATATAAAAACAATTCCTCGAAAGCCATCGCGGCCAATGGGTTGACTGGAATGTTCCCGAAGCTGATGGTAAGGTCTTATACGATCTGATCATCAAAAACAATTTCAAAAAAGCATTAGATATCTGAAGGATAAAGCAGATGAATATCAAAATTTTCATCATGTTCAGCTCACCGGCGGGATCTACCCGCAAGGTGGCCTTGTTTATCAAAGAAGAATTTCGACGGCACAACACCGATGTTCAGTGGTTGAATATTGCCCAGGATAATGAGGCACCGAATTTTCTAAAGTCTTTAGAGTCTGCCGGCCGGCAGGCCTGTCTCTTTGTAGGTTCACCGGTATATCGGGATGTGGCTGTTCCTCCGATTAAAGACGCAATTGAAAAATTGCCCCAAATGGATAGAGCCTTTGCCGTACCGTTTGTCACATGGGGACAGGCTTGCAGCGGTGTGGCGCTCTGGCAGATGGGAAAGGCCTTACGGAACAAGGGATTTGAAATCGCCGGGGCCGCCAAGGTCCTGGCGGTTCATTCCTTGATGTGGCAAACCAAAAAGCCGGCTGGCAAAGGACATCCTGACCAAATCGACCAAGGTGCGGTCAAAAAGCTGGTGGGGGCCCTAAGCCGCCGTTTTGAATCCAGGAATATCCCAGTTCTATCGCTTGACACGCTGGACTACCAGGACCGGGTCCGGTCCGATCAGATGAAGGATAATATTGATGTGCCATGGATGAATGTGCCAAAGGAGGTGAATTCAGATTCGTGCACTCAGTGTGGCATTTGCCGGGATGAATGTCCTGTCAAAGCCGTCGTCCTCGATCCTTGGCCACGATTTAATGAGAATTGTT
>JASFSK010000489.1:0-4443 GCA_050114455.1 Desulfobacterales bacterium
AACCCCATAGTAGGGAATATAATAGCCATCAGCATCCTTGCGGCCTTCAAATGGATGGGTGACAAAGTTCCCACGACCGTCGCCAAGATTCACATAGAACGTTTCGCCTAAGGTCTGATCATAAAAAAAAGGGGTTATGATAAAATCGGCATGCCCATCGTTATTGAAATCAGCTGCATCCGCACCGGCGGACAAGTATGGTGCTGCATCGACTAATAATAATGGATCCGAGGAAAGGTTGAAGTTGGGGCCTAAAAATCCGAGGTTTCCGTCACCAAGGTATAGCCCGCAACTGTTGCTGAAATAATATGACATTATAAAATCAAAATTCCCGTCCTCATTAAAATCAGCTACCGCCATGTCCATGGGGAAAATTCCTGTCGACCATTCTCCAACAATGACCGGCTGGGCAAAGTGATTGCCGGAGCCGGTCTTTTCAAAAAGATAGATTTTGCCGTTAGCAATGCCGTCGCCCATTATGTAGTCAAAATCGCCATCACTATCAAAATCACCCATGCCGTTTCCATAGCTGTAGTAGGTAATCCCACTTTCACTCATCGGCTGAAGGCCGTTGCGACCCTCTAATAGAAACGTTTCTTGAAAGGTAAATGAGCCATCCTCATGGCTGCCCAAATAGTTCGCGCCGCCATTACGTTCTGCTGAGGCCACAAACACCTCAATTTCGGCAGCAACATCCCCTGAAAATGAAAAACTAAGGACAATACATACAAGTAAACTGGTTACCCCTCTGGATACTATTTTCATCGTTCCCCTCCTTTTTTTATCTGCTTTCCGTGACACTTGGTTCCCCCCACAATAGCAATTAAGCGCTCCGGAAAATGCTTCATATAATTGTATTTATTGGCATCCCTCCCATGTTCAGCATAAATTTTGTTGATCTGGCCTTTGTGTGCTTTATAGTCGGCTTAAAAACACACCTGAAATTTAAAACAGTTAATCAAGGTACAATATATATGCCAAGGAGATGAGGTCCGATGTTATGGTTATTTTTTTAATAATTTATAGACATTAGCCATAGTCGCGTACCGTCTCAAAGAGGTGTAAACTCGAATTTTGCCGATTTTTGTCAATCGGATGTTACATTTTGTGCTAATTTTCATCAGAATCAGCAGGTGGCAATAAGGTTATTAGTTGACTTCAAAAAAAAGGATGTGGTAGAAAATTCTCATTATGGAAGATATCAAAAGCAACGAAGTATCGCCCTTCAACATAGCCTGTAAAGAAATTCTGATTGAGTGCCCCGAAGCGATTGGAGTCGCCTACAAGGTATTGGATTGCGGTTGTGCATTGCTTTGTGGGACGTCAGCGGGGGGAGAGCCGATAGGATTATTACAACATATTTCCGGCCAATCCGTAAAAAAGGGGAATCCACCTCCAATCTGTCTGAAGTGCAGAAAGGACAACGGCGTCGGCAGGGAAATCTGGGATGGAATATATTGGCCTGGGAACCAAAATGAATGGCCGGATAAAGATTTGAGAATTTTGATAGGCCAAAAAATTTTCGGCCCCGGATACATGGAGCCGGAATAAAAGCCTAGTCACTGATTACGGTAAACACCTCTTCTCGGCCGGTTAGTTCCTGCAATCGTTTGATATGACAGTTTTCTTCGTCGATAATCTTTTTTAAACTCTCTAAACAAACAGGATCTGAAATAAAAGGTTCCAGCACCTCATAAAATCGAACTGAATCTTTTTCGAATTCAATAAAAATATCTATCAACTGATCGAAATCTTTTACTGAGGAAAAATCAACATCTTTTAGGGAAAAATTCTTTTCTCCTAAAAGATCATTGAATAGTTCCCGGCTCATTTTTTCCATGAACGGATCCAAGCTTTTTTGATCAAGCTGACGCTTCAGCTCGGCAAACCAGTTGGCATGTTTAACTTCTTCATTCGCCATCCACTCCAGTACGGTGATAAGCTCCGGGTTTGAAACTTTTTCAATCGCATCACGATACACCACCTCACCGTTTCTTTCCAGTTTGATGGCCATATCCAGTATTTCATTTGCTGAAAACAAGGCTTTCTCCTCAAAGTGTTGGTTGCATATTGCAATGTAAGGTAGCCAAAAATAGAAGGCAAAGTCAAGCTTTTTCATTTTCGTTTGACTGCTACTTACCGAACCTGATATTTAGCCCGGCATGAGAACCCCCCAACGATTTCCTCACCTGTTGGATTTTCCGTATATTTAAAAATACGGCTTGAAAACCATTAATATTTTTGTAAAAATGATTATGTTTACTGTTTTTGGGGAGATATGGATGGATGCAGCGATGGTTATCTGGGCAAATGATGACATGCCGGGGCATTCAAGTGACCTAAAATTGGAGCACACATGATGTTCAAGGAAAGCAAAATCAGCCAGCGGTTGCGAAAATTAGAAAAGCACTTAAAACAAGAAAATCCGATTCTCTCTGAAGTGGTACAAAACTTTCGCGAACTGGATCGAATCAGCCGCCGGATTGGATTTTTCCACCGTGAGGAATCCCATGCAACCAGTACACCTTGGTGGCCGCTTATTTCAATTTTAGGCATCTATTCAGCCGGCAAATCAACCTTTATCAATCATTTTCTTCGGTATAATTTGCAGGCCACAGGTATACAGGCAGTTGATGACAAATTCAGCGTCATCTGCTTTACCAGAGATAATAAGGAGCGCGTACTGCCGGGCTTGGCACTGGATGCGGACCCACGCTTCCCTTTGTATAAGGTCAGTCGCGCCATTGAAGAGGTAGCTGTCGGCCAAGGCGAACATATTGACGCCTATCTGCAACTTAAAACATGCCCCAGTGAATCTCTGCGCGGAAAAATCCTTATCGATTCTCCGGGATTTGATGCCGATGATCAACGCACCTCTACCCTTCGTATTACAGATCATATTATTGAATTATCAGATTTGGTGCTGGTTTTTTTCGATGCCCGTCATCCGGAAACCGGATCAATGCGCGATACCCTGCAACATTTGGTGAAAGCCACGGTAAACCGCCGTGATTCAAACAAATTTTTATATATCCTCAACCAAATTGATGTCACTGCAGGTGAAGACAACCTGGAGGAGGTCTACGCAGCCTGGCAGCGGGCACTGGCGCAATACGGGCTGACAGCGGGAACCTTTTACGCCATTTACAATCATGAAGCAGCTATACCATTTGCCGATGATGAAGTCCGTGTACGTTTTGAGGGCAAATGCGAAGCAGATTCCAGTGCAATCTACAATCGCATAGAGCAGGTCGGGGTAGAGCGTGCTTACCGCATCGTTGGAATGCTAGAGCAGACTTCCCATATGATGAAAGAGGAGGTTATACCCGTTTTGCTGAGCTTTATCGATCAATGGCGCCGCAAAGTACTGTGGCTGGAAGGTGCGATTGTCGGTGCTATGGTCTTGGCCTTTATGATACTTACGATTTGGGCCGGTTACTGGGAGGGTTTGACGCTAAAAATACCAATATGGGATCTTGTGGCCCAAAATAATTATTTAAAATACGGGATGCTTGGGATATTGTTGCTTGCCGCCGGTTATGCCCATTTCAGCATCCGACGTTGGTCAGCCAATAAAATCAGACACAAATTGCTGTTAAAGGTAAAGAACACTGAACATCACCCCAACTACCTAAGGGCCTTGCGCAAGAGCAGCCGTTGGTGGCGCAGTCTTTTTCTACCCAATCCCGCCGGCTGGGGAAAAAGTACTTCGGCGAGATTGGAAAAAGTATTGGAAGACAGCAATGCATATATCCAGAAACTCAATGACGAATACACCAACCCATCGGGTAAAGACAAGACAATCACAGAATACGGCAAACAGGCCTCCGGGGGGATATCTCGAACCGACCTGACCCGGAACGAATCGGCGTCCGCCGCGGTTCATAATGCCGGTCGGTTCACCTCGGAGAATTAAATGGCAAATACCATCAAAGAGAAGGTGATACCCAAAGAGAATGCTGTATTCTGGCTTGACAAAAACGGCTGCTGGCGCAATGCACATGGGAAATTCGAGCACCATAAAATAATAGAGTACTTTCACTCCTGTATCAAGTACGATCAAGGCGGCTACTATCTGTCACAGGTCAATGGAAACTGCCGTGAGAAAGTCTATTTCCCCTATGAAGATCAGGCATTGTTCGTTTTTGATGTCATCCGGCAAGACAGGCTTACGCTGATATTAAACACCAAAAAACGAATTGAACTAGACCCGGACAATCTTTTTATAAGAGAAGACAACCTGTACATGCGTATGGGCGAGGAAACCGTAAAATTTATTGAACATGGACTAATTAAAATTGCGCCGTTTTTAGAAGATGAGAAAGGACGGTTGTACATTCGACTGAAAGATAGGAGATATAGAATACCGATTTTAGATCATTCTTCAAATGAGTCCCAGGCCCTCTAATCTTTCACAGAAAAAGGAACCACAATATGGGCATC
>JASFSK010000490.1:0-4440 GCA_050114455.1 Desulfobacterales bacterium
CGGTGGTCGCCGTATCATCTTTCCATTGGCTTTGATCCTCTATGGGTTCTTTACCATATTTGGTTATCAGATCATTGAAATTCAACACGTCTTCGGTCGGCGTGACCTTACGGTACATATCTTTTTTAACCAAGGGGAAAAGCTGCTTTTTAGGGAAGGGCAGATAGGCGTTGATATGGCAGCCGATAATTTTTTTGATTTGGGTTTGAGCTTTTATTTTCTGTATTCGGGGAATCAGTAAGGTTAACGTGACGATCATTTTGGAATCAGAATCGTTTAACTGGTGCTGCAGTTCCCTTTCAGTGTAAAGCGGATTGTTCTGGACCGCAATTGCTCCAATGCGAAATACCGCATAATTGGCGATCAACACCTGAGGGATGTTCGGCAGGCAGAGTGCGACCTTATCTCCGGATTGAATTCCGAGTTCCTGCAATGCTCTGGCAAACGCATTGACAAGCCCGTCAAGCTTCTTAAAGGTAATCTTTTTGCCCATATAGTTAAGGGCAATGTGATCGGGAAACTCTTTAGCGGAATGCGAAAGCGCTTGAGAAAGGGTTCGCTTCTCGTAGTCCAGGGTCCTTCTTACTCCCGGGGCATAAGATTTGTGCCAGATTCTTTCCTGCATGGAGACCCCTCCTTTCTGTTGGAACTAGTTCCACACCAATCCATTGACCCGATCGAGCAGTCTACCGGCTTCGGTAATGACGTCTTCAATGACCTGGCCGACCGTCTTGATTTCGTCGATCAATCCAGCTATCTGGCCACAGGCGATTGGGGCACCGTCCGGATCACCGGTATCATAGGCAACTTGACCTTTGCCGCCGGCCACAGTATTGATGATTTCTTCAAAGCCGGCGCCTTCAGCCTCTATCGCTAGGCATTCATCCGCCAGTTTATTTTTCATACAGCGGATCGGGTTCATTATGGTCGTCAGCAGCAGCGCGGTATCCGTTTCCTTGGTTTCGAGCAGACGGTCTTTAATGTTCTGATGAATCCGACATTCCTGCGTCATCATAAATGCCGTTCCCATCAACACCGCATCCACCCCCATGGCAAGCGCCGCCAAAAATCCTTTGCCGTTGCAGATACCGCCGCCGGCGATCACAGGTATATCCAGCGCTGCCACTGCTTTGGGAATCAGGATAAACGATCCCACGTTATCGTTGCCAATGTGACCGCCCGATCCAAAACCGATCATGGTGACCGCATCGACACCCAGGCGTTGGGCCGACAACGCGTGGCGCACTGACGTGAGTTTGTGGATAACTTTTATTCCGCCTTCCTTCAATTTAGGCATCAAGGGTTCCGGGCTTCTGCCCGCAGTTTCAACAACTTTCACGTCCTCCTCGACAACGACATCACAAAATTTAAGCGTTCTTTCCGGCAGACCGAATTCAGGTACCATGGATAGGTTTACACCGAAGGGCTTGTCGGTAAGGTCACGGACCATTTTTATTTCTTTGCGAAGGTCTTCCGGCGTTTCGAGGCTTTCGGCAGTGAGAAAGCCAATGCCACCGGCGTTGGCGACGGCAGCCACAATACCCGCCCGGCTGATCCACTGCATGCCACCACATAGAATCGGATGCTCAATACCCAGCATCTCGGTTATCCTGGTCTTAAATTTTCTGGACATGATATGCGTTGTCTCCTTTCCTGGATTGATATCAATATTAGATCTACCTTTGGTTTTTACCGGACAATTCGTTCCCAGAAAATTTAGGTGTCAGTGTTCAGGTTTCAGGATTTTGCGACTTGCCTTCCTGACACCCCTGGCCCAGACCCAACCTTGAACAAATCTGGAGGATAGCCCATTATTGGGATTTTTGGCTGCGAACAGTGAGAATCAGCCATATCGCACCAGGGCAGGCCGAAACCCGACACCTGAAACCCGTCTCGGAGAGGGTATCATTATCTCCGCGATATTATCGCCCCAAAGCTCTATTTTATTGTAAAACTCGGGTCTGTGCTTTTCTTTACCGCAATACTCCCAGCATTTGCCGCGCTTCTGCCACCGATGCGGGCTCCCTGCCTACTTCCCGTGCAATGTCTACCAGTGCTTCAACCAGACGGCCGTTATCTTCTGTACGGTCTCCGTTGGGTAGATAGAAGGTGTCTTCCAGACCGGTTCTCACATCGCCGCCAAGCTCAAGGCAACGGCGGTGAAGATGCCAGATTTTTTCACGTCCCGGACCCGTGGCGATGACTTGCCAGTGAGAATTTTCCAGCAATTCTTCTTTCAAAATTGCGATGAGATCCGGATTGGCCGGCATTCCGCTGTCCACACCCATGACAAACGATAAATGCGGCTCACCGTCAAACATTGCATTGGCTTTGAACATGCGTACACTTCGCACTATCCCGGTATCGAAACATTCGAATTCCGGTACAATTTTATTGGCCGTCATAACATCCAGAAATTTTTTTACTTTTTCCACCGGATTGTCAAAAAGTGCCGGGGGCCAAGCCCAGTTGCCGTCTTTGCGAATTTTTAAGTAATTCAAGGAGCCGGCGTTGCAGGCTGCAAGCTCCGGTTTAAATGCCTGCAGGCATCCGACCGGACCGGAAATATCATCGCCGAGGACGCCGGTACTCATGCAAATGATGATATCCGGAACCCTTTTTTCAATGGCGGATAAAATATCACCGACGGTCTTGATATCCCAGGTCGGAAAGGCGCCCATTCCTTTACCCTGATCTCTGAAGTGACAGTGCAGCACCGAGGCACCGGCATTATAGGCCTGCCCGGCTGCCTCGGCCATCTCCTGAGGTGTTACCGGCACGTTAAATCTGGCTGGATCGGTGAGCACTCCTGTCAGTGCGCACGTGACGACGACTTTGTTTTGTAAATCCAACGATACGCTCCTCTTGCGGATGATAGATCTTTCTAATTCCCCTTGAACACAGGTTTCCGTTTTTCGATAAAAGCGGTAATGCCTTCAGCGGCGTCTTCGGTGGAAGCAACCTCTGAAATTTTCTTGGAAAGAAAATCTAGCGCCGCTTCAAACGGCATGTCGCCCATGGCATAAAATGCGTCCTTGCCGATTTTCATGCCAATGGGGCTTTTGGCGGCCAGGCTTCGCAAGACCTGCTCAACTTCGTCATCCAGTTTTTCGGAAGGAACCGATCGGGTTATCAGGCCCAACTCAACCGCCTGGGCGGCGCTGAGCCGTTCGCCCAGCAGCACCATTTCCATGGCCTTTTTACGAAGCACATTACGGTAAATCAACGCACCAATCATCATGGGCCAGAGGCCAACCTTCACTTCGGGGGTGCCGAAAACGGCCTCATCTTTCGCAATCACGATGTCACAGGCCAGCATGAGACCCATTCCACCGGCCATGCAGGCGCCATTGATCCTGGCCAGGGTCGGTTTGGAATATCCGGCCAATTTTTTAAGCAGGGCGGCATACTGCCCAAAACCCTGTTCAATTTTGCCGTCTGTCGCACTGGCAAGATCGGCTCCTGAACAAAAGGCTTTTTCCCCGGCTCCCGTGATCGAGATCACCCGGACATTCGGGTCTACCGATGCCTCGTCCAGGTGGCTTAAAAAAAGTGCAACAGCATCGAGACTGATCGCGTTGCGCTGGAGCTCGCGGTTTATGGTGAAGCGGGCAATATTGTCTTCAACACGGTAGAGTAAATGTGGTTCGGACATGGGCTGACGCTCCTTGATCGGATAGCTACAGGGTTTATCCCCTTAATGTGATTAATTAATCAAAGTCATCTTCTTCCGGTACAAACTGATGGATGAATTCGGTATCAAAATTTCCCTCCTGAAAAGAGGAATCATCCATTATTCTGCGGTAAAGGGGGATGGTGGTCTTCACAGGTGCTATGGCGAACTCGGCCAATGCTCTTTTCATGATTGAAATGGCCCCATTGCGGGTGAGGTCAAAAGCAATCAGTTTTGCGATAAGAGAGTCATAGTAGATTGGCAGCTCGTAGCCCTGGTACAGGTGCGTATCCAAACGTACACCAAATCCACCCGGCGGTGTAAATTCCTCAATAATTCCCGGTGAAGGCAAAAAGCTCCGCTCTGGATCTTCGGCATTAATTCGACACTCAATCGCACATCCGCGCAGACATAAATCGTCGTATGAATAATCGATGATCCCACCGGCTGACAGTCTGATCTGCTCTTTTACCAGATCGATTCCGGTGGTCAACTCCGTCACCGGGTGCTCTACCTGGATTCTCGAGTTCATTTCCATAAAGTAAAAATTGCCATCCGAATCGAGCAGAAATTCAACGGTACCCGCATTGAAATATTTCACCGCGGCCGCAGCCTGGACGGCGGTTTTCCCCATGGCCTGTCTGAGCCCGATGGAGAGTCTGGGAGAGGGGGCTTCTTCGATCAGCTTCTGGTAACGTCGCTGAATCGTACATTCCCTTTCTCCCAGATGGGTTATGTTGCCGTTTTTGTCCCCAAGAATTTGAAAT
>JASFSK010000491.1:0-4437 GCA_050114455.1 Desulfobacterales bacterium
GTTCCGATGGCCTTGACTGCGTGGGAATCATGGCGACGGCTGGAGCGGGATACAAAAACAGCTCTTCTTATTCCCACCGGCAATCTGACCATTGGCCCGGCTGATTGCCCGGCGGTGCTGGGATTTCTATCGAGTGCACAGAATTATCACATACCTTTTCAGTATTTGACGGCCGCTGAAGTATCCAAAAGATGGCCGCAACTGTCACCGGCCAGAAATTTTGTAGCGGGGTTGGAAGTCGAAGCAGGACTGCTTTTTCCGGAGTTATGTATTGAAATTTTAATCTCCGAGGCGCAAAAGGCCGGAGCGACGCTGCTGTATGATGAACAGGCAGAGGGCTGGTCGGATGGCGGTGATCGTGTCTATATGCACACCAAACGCGGAAGATATGAAGCTGGCCGGCTCCTTCTGGCAGCTGGAGCATGGAACAAAAAATTGGCAGGCCCATTCGGTGGGCAGCTGATGCCCAAAAGGGTGCCTGTACATTGGATCGATCCTCCGGCAACTGCAAACTTCAATCTTGGAGCATTTCCTGTAAACTTTTGGCAACTGCCAGCCGATGAAGTCACCGGCACGTGCAAGTACAGTGAATTTTATTCAATACCGAACATGTATCCCGCCGGTCGCGTCAAAGTTGCGTCACACAACTGCCTTGAAGATAGTGATCCTGACAGATTAGAAGAAGAAATTTCAGTACGAGAGCTGGAAGGTCTGGGGAAGTTTATAGAAGAATGCATACCCGCATTAAAGCATTCAGATTCTTTTTCAAATATTTGTATGTACACACTTACACCCGACGGTGAATTTTGTCTGGGCGCTCTTCCGGATCATGAAAGTGTATTTTTAGCCGCCCTCGCGGGACATGGTTTCAAATTTGCCCCGGTTTTGGGAGGGATTCTGGCCGATATGCTCGAGGGAACTCAACCGGCATATGACCTTACCATGTTTTCCCCTTCCCGGTTCATCTGAAATTTTGTCCTGATAACCTCAGCGCCTGATGCAGCCGCCTGATCATTGCGCTGCCACACATTCTATAAGATCGGATCGGCATAACGCCACGCCCAAGACTCCCCCATACGGTTGCCAGTTGGTTGCAAATCGATGTATTGCAATTCCACATAGATTTTTTTATACCGGCCTATAGCATTTTTAGAATTTTGTACTTATTATTATCTGGTTAAGTATAATTATTAACCATTGTTTCAATAACAACTGGAATATCGGTATAGCAGAGAGGTAGAAATCTGGAGGACGAGGATTAAAAAAATATGGTATTGGGGCTTGATTGTTGTCTTTTTGTTTTTGACTGGATGTGCGACCGTTCCTGTTTACACAAGTGATCCAACAACGCAAACCGTTGAGAATGACCTCTTTGTGATGGAATTGGAACCCCATCTGGCACCCGGCAAGAGCTATTTCGATTCATTTCGGTATATTTTCTGGAATAAATCAAACACGATTCTGGAAATCGACTGGCAAAATACCTTTTATCTGAAGAATGGGGTAAGTTTTGGCCGATGGGCCAAAGACGAATTGACCATAGAAGATATTCAGGAAGAACGGGAACAACCGCGGATAGAAGTCGCCCCAGGAAATACGCTTTCAGGGCTCATTTACCCTATGAAGCTGATCGCCAAGCGCAGCCCGACGCTCGTATCCCTTACTGACATGACCAGGGATGAACCCTTCAAAACGCGAGGAATTATCCCGGAAAGTGAAAGCGGCATGCTTTTGACGGTCCGACAAGGAGACCGGCTTATTCGTGAGAAGCTGATCTGCCGAATCACAATTACCTATATGCGAAAATAAAATCTTGCTTGTCGGAATCCTGCCAGTCGGGGCCGAACTTTCTGTCGTAGAAACAAGCAAATTTGTCGAACCGGCGATCCCAGGCACTTTTGCCTTGCTCTTTGGTTTCCAAAACATCGAGCAAGACTTGTTTTTTCATATCAGCCTCCGAAATTTATGGCAGCCTATCGGTAACCACTAAACACACTAAAAATCAATCTCTGTGCTCTCTGAGCCTCTGTGGTGAAATCAAACTGCTTACCCCTCGGCGGCGACCAGCTCGCGGGCCAGCTGAACCGCTTCAACCGCATCGGCGCCGAATCCGTCCGCGCCGATTTGATCGGCAAATCCCTGATCGATGGGTGCGCCGCCGATGATGACTTTAACCTGATCCCTGAGTCCCGCTTCTGCCAGAGCGGCGATCGCATTTTCCATTTCCGGCATGGTTGTCGTCAACAGGGCGGAGAGCCCAATGACGTCTACGCCTCCCTTTTTGATGGTATCCAAGAGGGTTTCAATCTTCATATCCACTCCCAGGTCGATAATCTTGAATCCGGCTCCCTCCAGCATCATGGTCACCAGGTTTTTACCGATATCGTGCAGGTCCCCTTTGACAGTTCCCATAACAATGGTGCCGCGATGTTCCGCCTCGCCGGACTGCAACAGGGGTTTGATGATTTCAAGGCCCAGTTTCATGGTCCTAGCAGATACCAGCATTTCCGGTACAAAGATGTCGCCATCAGCAAACCGCTTGCCGACAATATCCATGGCACTGATCAGTGCATCGTTGATCAGGCCGTTGAGGTCGGACCCGCCGTCGACAGCGCGCTGCACCTCCATCTCTATTTCTCTAAACTTACCGCTAACCACCATCTTCCTGATCGAATCGATAATGTCAGTCATTTTTAAGCTCCTCATGGTCGCTGTGATTTGTTGCCCTCGCACCCAACGCCGGCAAGTTATCAATACCCTTCAGCGGCCGCTTCGACAATCGCCCGCAGGTTTTCAAGGGGAGTGCTGAGGGGAATGGCGCATTCCGGCCCGATGATATGGACGCCGGCATCGATCGCGTAGCGGGCCTGCTTATACACATCCTGCGGGGTTCCCTGAAATAAGACCTGCGGATTGTTCACATTGCCAACCAGGGATATCTCAGATCCGACCCGATCGACCGCTTCGCGGGCGTCTACCTGCCATTCGAAGTGGTAACCATCCACCCCCGACTTGGCAAATAGTTCCAAACGATCCGAGCAGTCGCCGCAAACGTGTAAAATGAGCGGCCCCCCTGCCTGGGACGTTATCTCCTGATGAAGGGGCAGCAAATTTTCCTCGTAATGATAGGGTCCCACCAGGTTGCCGGTAGCGTGGTCGGCCATGACAACGATGTCAGCTCCGGCGCGAAACTGGGCGTTAATGAAGGCAATGGTCGCCGGCATGAGCTGCCGCAGCATTCTGGTTATTTTGTCAGTTTCACCCATGCCCAGAGCAAGCAGGAAATTCTGGGTGCCGGCCATATGATAAGACAGAGTCCAGGGACCCATGACTTTGCCCCAGATCGCCACCCGGCCGCCCACCTCACGCCGTAAAGTTGAAATTGCATCCAAAACCACACGGCAGGAAGGCTTTTCAAGAAAATCGGCCGGTATCTCGATGTCTGCAAAATCGGCCTTGGGAAATTCCTTGACATCCGGCATCCGGTCGCGATCGCCCCAGTCCACCTCAGCCCCTAAGGCAGAGGCTTCCTGAACCACGGAATACTCGGGCATCACCGTGTCGAATCCCAGAACGTCCCAGCCGGCCAGGGCCAGATCTGCCATGGCCCGGGGATCGAGGTGGGCTTCCGGGAATGACACCCCGGCCTTGTCCATAAGCCCGTGGCAGACGATAGACGTTGGGTTGCCAACCGGCGGCCGTTGGGCTCGTCGGCCGCCGAATATCGCGGACATTACCAAATTGTGTGAATTGGGTTTCATCTTTATTTTATCCTCCTGCCGGGTTTTTCCCAACTTCAGAAGAGTTCTATAATTTAATGTATGTGCGGTGTCAAACCATTCTTGACTTACTATGAGTAGCCTTAATGCCCAAAATTAAATCTCAATCTAAAATACCCCATTTTGGTGAAGGTTTTATATGCGGGTTTTAGCCAAAAAGATCTTGACAATAAATGAGGCCCATAATATAGGATTAATATCATCCGATTTATCTTATATTTGAGTGGATCCCATGCGCTTAACCCGAGCCGGTGAATATGCCGTACGCAGCGTTCTATACCTTTCCTCCCAAGGACAGGGAGTGGTGTGCAACCGGAAGAAAATCGCTGATGCCATGGGTATACCCACGCAATTTCTTAGTAAAATCGCCCAACAGCTGGCCCACGCCGGTCTCATCGATATCGTCCAAGGGTCAAAGGGCGGCTTGCGTTTGACCATATCGCCTGAAAAAGTGAGTCTACTCGATGTTGTTGAAGCCATGATCGGCGAAATATTTCTAAACGACTGTATTTTAAAGCCGAAGTCCTGTGACCGCAGCAACGCCTGTGCTGCCCATCAGGTTTGGGGAAAAGCCAGAAGCCAGCTCAGGCAAACGCTGCGCGAAGCCACCTTCGCCAAGTTGCTGCAAGAACAGAGCCGTTCTGATCCGTTTGTAATT
>JASFSK010000492.1:0-4436 GCA_050114455.1 Desulfobacterales bacterium
CGGATTTAATCCATTGTCACGATTGGATGACCGGTCTGATCCCAGCGGCGGCAAAGGGAAATGAAGTGCCCTGTCTCTTTACGGTCCATAACTCTGATTCCGCCAAGAGCTTACTTTGCGATGTCGAGGACAGGGGAATTGATGCAGCGGCATTTTGGAGAGCTCTTTTTTATGATCGATTTCCAGGCAATTACGATGAAACCCGTGACACCAACGCTCTGGATTTGCTTTTGAGCGGGATCCTTGCCGCCCACCATGTCGACACTGCAAATTTTCGATTTTTACCGAAAACTGTTAGAGGTCGAAGCAAAACTTGGTACTCGAACCTGAGGCAGGTGTTGGTCCGCAAATTTAATGCCGGCTGCGCCTGCGAGATGGTCGGTATACCCGACTCCTCGGTTAGCGATACGAATGATAAAAAGCAGAAATGTAATAGCGGGCCAAACGAGCATGATGCCGGAAAACTAAAAAACGAGTGGGTTATGAGGCGAAGTGTTCCTTCGTATAATCATTGGGATGCTGCATATCGTTACGTGAATATGTATGAAAGGATATTACAGCGGCCGCTGGTAACTCCGGAAAAGAAAAAAATCCACGCAATAGATAAGGATGACCATACAGAAATACCGGACAGCCAAACCGTTTCTTCTCGAAAAGCACGAAGCACCCAATCAGACCAATTTCCCAACGAACGGGTTTCAACTCCGGCCATGGCACGTATATGAATCATTCGTCTCTATGAATTTTGAAATAAAATGAGCTGTAGTAGAATTTTAGCGTTTGTTGAATATTTAAATTGTACTGCAAGGAGGATAGAATGAGTATCAGAAAGCAATATCTTAAAAGTAAACCGGTTTGCAAAGCAACGTTTCGAATTCCCGAAGAAAAGGTAATATCGACGCCCTTTATTTTGGTTATAGAACCGAAATAAAAAATAAAATTCAGAGCGATTCGCGCAAATTCAGTCTTATGGATTCGATTTTTGACATTTCTGATGCATCATATTTCATGACTCATCAGTAGTTCTGAATTTTGAGAAAAGATTTTCTGAAATTTTTTAATTTGGATGCCCGGCAGTATCACTTTTGTTGCCGAAGTAGATAAGGAAATAATGAACTTATTAAAAAATGAAAACGAATCTATTGAAGGGGAAACATTTAAGCAGAAACTTGAAGATCTGAAACGCAGCCTTACGCATCTTTACGAGATCCTTCCATCGTCGAAGCAATGTTCACATTTAAGTAATCATTTACAGGAAGTATTCGAGTTGCGTGAAGAACTTAACCGCCTGGAGCAAGGTTTGCTGCAGACCCATCTCAAGTGTTGTATTTCTCCAAACTTAAAGATTCCAGCGGAAGTCGTCCTTGCGACTTCCAAATTGAGTGCAAGGCGCCACGGCGCAATCATTGTCATCGAGCAAGAGAATAATTTGGATTATTATCTTCAGGATGGCGTCTTCATCGATGCCGTCGTCAATGCGCCGATTCTGGAAAGCATCTTTTATCCGGGAAGCCAGCTTCACGATGGTGCGGTGTTTATCCGAAATGCGCGCATCATAAAAGCGGGCTGTTTGCTCCCTTTTGCTCCAGTCCATTCCGGTTTAGAGGCCCTCGGCTTGGGCACACGCCATCAAGCAGCTGTTGGTCTCAGCCAGGCAAGTGACGCCTTGATCATCGTGGTATCTGAAGAGAAGGGCTGGATATCATTGGCCCTTCAAGGTCGGTTATATCCAAACTTGGGTACTTTTGCTCTGCTGAAAAAGCTTGGGAACGACATGGAAGAAACAAACAGCTCAACTACAAAAACCACTGCCAATTCTTCATCACATAAAAGCTAAAGGAAAACTTTGGCATGCTCACCGTGCTTCCTTCCTTATAACTCCCTTCATAAGCTACCGGCCCTGCCGGTGAGAATTGAAAAGGTTCTACCGTTACCGGGTGACGACGAGACATTGATTTATATCTGAACCCTGTCGGCGGCTTATGAAGGTAGTTATATTCGTAATTTTGCGAAACTATAATTTGAAATTTTTCTAAATCGTATTTTAGAGAGGGAGGGATGCAAGAATTTGATGCAGCTAAGTCTCTGTAATCATGTTAGTTATTAATAATCTAATAGTGTGGCATGCATTATGCTAACTAAAAAATGAGAATATGATATGTAATGAAGGAGGTAATGGCTCAAGGGTTCAGATGCTTATGGTTTGCATCAAATTTGAGCTTTTAAAGGTTGAAGGAAATAAATATTGATAATGAAATTAATTTATGTCTCAATTCATAAATCGCCGAATTGATCAGGTTTGCACCCATCAAACATTCCCTTACGGTAACGGTAGAACCTTTTAAATAATCTTCCCGTTATCTCGGGGTAGCGTATGAATTGATTCATGCTATGTCGAGATCTTTTGGAGTATACCATGGAAAATCCATTCTGGACAGCCTTAGGTGCAAGCTCTTTGGCTGCCATAGTTACCACGATAGGCATTTATGTCATTCGTCGTTTCGAGCCTTGGGGCCGCAGGAACACTATCTATTTCATTTGTTTTGCCGCAGGTGTACTAATTTCTGTGTCTTTCTTGCACATTATCCCCAAGGCATTCTGCATGAAGGCGAATGCTCCCATATACATGTTTGCGGGATATATTGGCTTGCATTTGTTTAATCGCTTTATCAATGCTTTTGTTTGTGACAAAGGATCTGATGAACACTACGGCATCGGCCTTGTACCCATGCTGGGAATCGGTTTCCATTCATTCATCGATGGATTCATTTATTCCATTACCTTCACCGTTAGTATCTTCACCGGGCTACTGGCATGCACTGGCATGGTTCTGCATGAATTTCCCGAGGGAATCATCACCTACCTGCTGTTGGTACGAGCCGGCTTCAGTACAAAAACATCGTTACTTCTTGCTTTTCTGGCCGCTGCTGTGACCACGCCTTTGGGTATGCTAGTGTCATACCCTTTTATTAGTAAAATTAACGAACCACTCCTAGGTGCTCTTCTGGCCTTCTCTGGCGGTGCTCTCGTTTACGTAGGGGCAACTCATCTTTTACCTCAGGCTGAAGCAGAACATAAGAGGTACAGCCTCTTTGCGTTGGGGGCTGGAATTTTAGTGGCGCTGACTATCATCCTTTCTAAGGCTTAGGGGCGTTCTTGATCGGACAAAACAACAAAAAGTGATCAAAAAATTCTTTTTTAAATTTTAGCGACGAACAGCAGACGTGAACTCGGCCCCTTCAAGAGGCAATCTTTATATCCCCGGTTTTGCTAGTAGTCGCAGATCAAAGGCACCTTTTTCTTACTTTAATCCACAGATTTAACAGATTAAATGGATTACGATGAATGTGCGGTAGAGAATGTGAAACCTGCCGGGTTAGATTTTCCGCAGCATGCAGTATTCAGATAGAATCTATCATTCATAAATACCCGCGCTTTACAACGAGATACGTCATTTAGCCCTGCTCAGTAAAAATTATATAAATACTATTTTCGTCTTCGAAATTTTGCGAAAAGAAATTCGAAATTTTTCAAGCTACGGTTTTTTACATAAAGGTATAACTTTAGGATGAAAAATTAACCGCTTGATTTAATATCAAAACATTCTATCCTGGTTTGCTGGCACAAATAATGCAGAAGCACTAGTTACCGAGTGATTCATCACTTGTGTCAGAGCAAGTTATTATACATGAGGAGTTATTAGATAATTGGGGGTGATTGAAGTGCTGAACGAGGAATTATGTTTTTGCAAAAGAGAATTCATGTCTATCTGTACGGCGGCCAACATAAGGGAGCAAAAAAATTGCAAATTCTATAAAAAAGCATCCTTTAGTGACAGATGTATGCACTTTATGTTTGAAGAATATTGCGACTGTCTGGAAGCACAAATAGCTACCCAGAATCCAAAACCATCAATCGAAGCGGATTATAGGTGGATATAGTTATACAAGCGTTGAGCGGTTCAGGTTTCAACGTTCGGGGTCAGGAAACTCCCAAACAACTCAATTTATAGATAATCGATTCTTATTCTTAAAATGAAGGGGGTAATGTCAAATGGCAATGAAAAATCAAGGCAGCCAGGCAGAAGATCGCAAAGCGCAAATGGAAATGCAAAACAAAGAAATTTCTGAGACCTTAAGCCACATCAAGTACAAACTCCTGGTCATGAGTGGCAAAGGCGGTGTGGGTAAAAGCAGTGTCGCTGCCTACCTTTCAGTGGCGTTGGCCAAAAAAGGTTTCCGGGTCGGCCTTATGGATGTGGATCTGCACGGCCCCAGTATACCTCGCATTTTGGGTTTGAAGGGCGAGCTTGGTTTGGGGAAGCACGAAAAGAAGATTCTCCCGATCAACTACCTTCCAAATATGGAAGTGATTTCAATTGAAACCCTCATGGGCGAAAAAAAAGATGCAGCGACGATATGGAGAGGACCGTTAAA
>JASFSK010000493.1:0-4423 GCA_050114455.1 Desulfobacterales bacterium
AGTGGATTTAATTTGAACTCGTCGATGGTAACTTTGCGGCCGATTTGACTGGACAATTCTTTTTCCAGCCTGGGTTTGACCAGGGGCGGTACCACCCAAAAGCCGGCAATCACGTAAAGCAAAAAAAGTCCGATAATGATAAGGCCTATTTTTTTGAGCGGCAAATACGCTGATTTTGTTTTGGTCTTATTTTGGTTCATATATTTCTCCTTACCCATGCTAACCAGGAGCGCTCAGGTAGGCAGGAAATCCGATGCATAAGTAATAATTAATCGTATAAGTTGCCTGTATATCGCTGTTGGTTTTGCGCAAGAAAAAAAGGGATAGGAAACTTTTTTGTTAATGTACGAAAATGGTCATAGTGGAGTTATTTGTCAACGGTCATGTGAATAAAAGATGTTGGGTGGATTTCATGAAATGGCTACAAAATCCCGGTCTGTGTGCTTGGCAGATAGATCAAAGATGTTTGAATCTAGCACAAGCAGTATTCTTCTCGCCTGCTTGTACATCGTGACAGTCTTGATTTTTTTTTCGAACCCGAAGAATCTTTACGATCACTACCGAATCACCGGGATATTTCGGTAAAGTTCGGCTTCGGCGGCGGTGTCGAACCTGTTCTCGGCCTGGTAGAATCTGACAACTTTGCGACCCGGCATCACCTGCATGAATTTGACCACGTAGGACTGCTTTAATTTAAGATCAGCTTCGTCCAACCGCAATTTTTGGTTTAACATAGCAATCGCATCAGCATCGGAAAGATTTCTCCGACTTTGCAGAAAGTTGGTTGCCAATTTAATTCGCTCCCCTCTAAGCTTTGATAGTCCCGATTCGTATTCATCGTAAAGTGACCAAAACACATCTTTTTCCTGCTGAGTCAACGCCAGCATTTTTTCGATATAGAGTCTTTTCTGTGTTTTGATAATTTCTGAAGCGGCCTGTAAATCGTCTTGAGCCAAGGTCACCCCGGGTGTCAGGACGGTGAAACCACATAAAAAGATAGGCACTAATAGTATGATACGAATTAAACGCCTGCTCATTTGTGTTCTCCTTTTGCAAATATTCACTTGTCGGATAGTACAGCCTGTCGATCTCTTCCATGACGACCGGAATTATCGCTGGCCTTCGATGATATTGTTCCAGAGATGGATGGCATAGAGCAACGGTACATGATCCCTAAAAGGGGCTGGAATGAAACCCTCAAAAGAATTATTATGCGGTTGATCGGCGAATTCCCGACCATATGTCTCATCGCGCGGTTGATTGACCGCAGGCTCATTTCCGATCAGAATATCCTGAATAATTCCGTCACGATCGATAAACTTTAGTTTGCCGACATGAACGTATACGCCTCGTGGCGGCACCCGGGGAACAATGTCATTATTGTTGACGATCCGGTATATTCTTGCATTGACTTGATCCTTAAAATCGCCATTGCCGACTCGGGGAGAACCAAAAGTGTAAACGCCCTGAATATGGCCATAGCGGTCGGCAAAAAGTGTTGCAAGCGCGGCCCCCAAACTGTGGCCGGTCGTCCAGATTTTACATCCCTTGCCATGCAGCTTTCTGATATGAGGCAAAAGATCAAGCCAGACTTCATCCAGTGCTTTCTTGAATCCCCGGTGTACCTTACCGCCGGGTTCCCAATTTATCAGACGAATGTCTATGTTCGTTTTTAAATCTGCAACCACTGCGTTCAGATCAAAGTCTTCTCTGTTCTTCCAGATTTCGCTGCCCCTGAAAGCGACAATGGCGAATTTATCGTTATTGGCGACATAACACTGCGTGCTTTGACTTTCGAAAAATTTCACTTCCGGCAGACCGGCCTCTTCAAATCGGGATCTGACAAAATCTTCATCGGCATATGCCAGGGTGGAAGCCTCTGCGAGCCACCAGGCATTGATGGTGTTAAATGAAGTTGCACTGAACTGAAAAGCATATTTCCTGCTGTCCTGGAAATAATCATAATCTTTGTAGGGAGGAGAGAGGTTTTTGAAGGTAATCCTGGGGATTTCCTTTTTCCCGCTAGGCGATGCCGACTGAGCCTGGCTCTGTGCCAAAAGTGTGCAGACAGTACCCAACATGATTCCTATAAAGAGGATGGCACGGATCATTTTATGAGGCCCTTTATTCAAAACCGGACATTTCAAATTATTAGTTTTTATGATCTTAAAAATTAAGTTCTATTCGATGGTTAGAGTGCATCCTCGATGAATATGCCAAATTCCTTTTGCAGCTGGTAGGCGGCATCCGCTGATTCGCTGAACGTTTTGGTGTCATCCAGGGTTATTTGCTTGCTGAAATCCAGATCGTTTTGGTAAAACATATCCACCAACTGTCCCGATAAGTTTTCATTTTCAAACACAATCGCCGATTCACTGTTAAGCGTTCTGCTGCGTGGATCCATATTGTAGGATCCGACAATTGAAATGCGGCGATCGAAAACGGCATATTTGGCATGGATGGTCCCTTCGGTTTGCTCGGTCGCATTGGTTCTGCGACCCTGCCATTCCCAGATCTGCACACCGCCCCCATCACAAGATTGGACGGTTGGTTCATCATTGACGACCAAGATATCATCGTAGTACTCACGGCCTACGATGGTCAACATGGGCAGATCGTTGGTTTCGGGACTGTTGGTTAAAATGATAACCTTGACACACCGCCGCGCGGCATCCTTGACCATCTCGACAAACGCTTCTGAAGCGACAAAATACGCATTGCCGATTAAAATCTCGTTTTGGGCGCTCTTGATGGATTTGAGATAGGCCTGCTCGATATACGTTTCGTCAAACCGCGGCCGGTTTTGAAAAAAGCGACACTTTGCGCCTTCGTATATCAGCTTCAGCTGTTTAGCGGCCAATTGCCGAACCTTTTGGTTCAGGCGTTCATCGGTGACATGATCCATATCCACTTTTGACGTTTTGTCGAGCAAATTGCGGGTCGCATCCCAGTAGATGTTGGTGTTGAGAATACCCCGACTTTCCTTGATTTTCAGAAAATATTCAAAATTGCGTTCAAATGTCGCCACCATGTCTTTGACGACATCGCCCTTGACAATTACATCCTGATCCCGCCAGTAACGGCTGGGGTTTTGAGAATCGATGCGAAAATATTCATTGGCAATATTTAACCCGCCGACCACCGCCACGGCGTGATCGGTCTCGCCATCGATGATCCACATCTTTTCATGATAGCGCTTGTTGGGGTTGGTGATTTCATCTGCCGCGTCATGAGTGGCCACGGGCATCTCGTTTAGCCACTGCAGGTAAAAGGTTTCGTAACCTTCGACTTCGATGCCGTGCTGTTTCAAATCAAAATACATCCATTGCGTTTGCACGCCCGGGTTGGACATGGCATCCACAATGACCCGGACATCCAGTCCCTGGGCATTTTTCTGCTTCAACAATTCGGTGATATACAAACCGGACTCGTCCCCGGTGAAAATCAAAGCCTGGATGCGAACGGAGGTGTCGGCATTTTCAAGGGCCTGGATGCGGGCGACAAATGAGTCATCCCCATTGGGCAACACCGCGATACGGCAGGTTTCGGCAGAATGCACATCAAATAACCCGCTGATACCGACTTTCTCGTAGGGGCTGCCGATAAATTCCTGGGCGGGACCGAAGGCTGTGCCCTGAATTGTCGATGCCTGCACAGCACTGCGAGGCGCTGTCGATCCCTGGTCAGTTGACTGGGTCGATGCGCAGGAGAGAATCAAAATACAAATTAATGCCACCAAAAACCGCAAGATATGTTCTTTCATTTCCATGCCTCTGTAAAACTTGATATCCATTGATTGAAGGGGGCGACGATTTTTTGCAGTTGCCAAAAGCTGGCGGATCGTCTTTTTTACTGGTAGTCAGCGAGCCGTTCCCAATTAAAAAAGTCGATCGTGCCCAGGGAGGCCGGCCGATCCCCGAAAACCAATACCACCCGCAGACCATCAGTCGTATAATGAACGTCCCCGGATCCTTTTTCTGTCGCTGTTGGTTGGCCACGTCCTGAGCCTTTAATATGGCCAATTTTTGTCAAAGCCTGCGAGTATGCCAGATCCTGAGCGAGGTCATAGCGGGCCTCGTCCACCTTGGGGTTTATGGGACTCGTCACCTCGGCAGGCGCTTTTTCTGCAAACCGGCCCCCCTGGCGGGTGCTGGTCTGAACGACCCAGACCGGTTTGCCGTTGTACTGTATCGGTGTCAGCCAGATTCGGATGGTATGGGCCTGGGCTTTGGTGTACCCCCGACTCGGCTTGTGCCCGGAAATATCCTGAGCGCGTCCGAAGGCATAGCGTGGATTCAGCACCTGGTAGCGGTAACCCCTGCGGTTAAAGGCGGTCGTCCAGTCGTCAAATGCGCCGATGATCACAACATTGAGGGGTTCGGCTGAATGCCCGCCGCTCTCGATTGATACGCAGCAGGGCAAC
>JASFSK010000494.1:0-4423 GCA_050114455.1 Desulfobacterales bacterium
GTTGTGCAATATTCGAAAAAAATTTACCGGTAAGCGGCCCATATCTCGTTGATCCGTACGACCGAGTTTCAAATAATGCATCCTGCGTTTGTCGAACATATGGAGCTGGGATTCTATTTTTGCCGCAGGTCTTCTCTTTTGGCGGTTGGCATGGTGTCGCTTTTCTCTGCTACGATAGGGTTCCAGCACCCGTCTAATTACCGGATCAACGAAAGGCCAGAAAATGTCTTCGATCTCATCCGGGTTGGCCTTGGCCCCCATTTTGGTAAGTCGCTCTTCAATTACCTGATCAATATAGAATGCGTTTCCCCCGGGATAAACAATATAACTGCCGGGGTCGTCACCTAATTCGAGAAGATCCCTGCTCAAGAATTGACCCGCCTGCCGGTATGATTCCCGGATAATATACCGGAGTTGCCCGTTTACTTTTTCAAGCGCAAGATACAAAACTAGTCCCCTGGCAACAATGTGTTTTTTGGATTGAGAGAAACTTCGCTATCGATGAATCCTCTTCATGGCATTTCATAATTTTCTCCTATTTTTGAACCGCACCAGTTGAAAGATTGATACCTCAAATGCCATTTTTTCGCAAGTTTTTGCATTTTCAGTCTGGTTTGGTCGGTTTCCCGATTTATATCAGCTTGTCTTTTAGTCGCTAATGATTAACTTATATATTTAAACGTTACGATTTTTGGCAAGTTAAAAGACGGTGCGGAACGACTTTGACTTGCAGACCACATTGTGGAGGGGCCGATGCAACTGCGCTCGCTCGGCAAGTCTGATTTAAAAATATCGACAATTCTCATGGGTACTTGGCAGGCCGGCAAAGAGATGTGGGTCGATATCGATGACCATCAGTCCACTCGGGCGATTCGCGCTGCCGTCGACAGCGGCATTATAGCATTTGATACGGCCGCCGCATACGGTAAGGGGCATTCGGAACGTATACTCGGTGCCGCAGTTGCCGATATTCGCACTGAGGTTGTCCTTGCCACCAAAGTGTTTGCGAATCGTCTCAAATATGACCAGGTAATCAATGCCTGTCATCAATCCCTGAAAAACCTAAAAACCGATTATATTGATCTGTACCAGATCCATTGGCCATCCGGCGCTTTCGGCACCCGGGTCGTCCCCATTGAAAATACCATGGCGGCCATGTGTGAGCTCAAAGAAAAAGGCAAGATTCGGTCGATAGGTGTATCCAATTTTTCATGCGCTCAGTTGGAAGAGGCCAACCAGTATGCCGATATCGATAGCATCCAATCCCCATATTCTCTGTTCTGGCGACACATAGAGAAGGATATCATGTCATACTGCCAGGCAAACAATATATCCATTCTGGCCTATTCGCCGATGGCTCAGGGATTGCTGACCGGAAAATTTACCCGTAGCGATGGGTTTAAGAAGGGCGATCACCGTAAGAAAAACCGATTGTTTGGACCGGATCATTTTCGGCGAGCCCGAGAAGCCCTGGACAAGCTGGCGCCAATTGCCGATGCAAAAGCGGTGAGTGTTGGGCAGTTGGCACTGTCCTGGGTGATTGCCCATCCCGGCACGAACGCAATAGCTGGAGCCCGCAACGCCGATCAAGTGGCTCAAAACGCCAAAGCTGCCAATATATCTTTGTCTGATGACGAACGAGATCAGATAGATGAAATCGGAAGAATTGTGACAGATTATTTAAATGATAATCCGATAATGTGGCGTTTTTGAATCAGCACGTAAACGGATAGAAGTGATGATAGCAGTACCCTTGCGGATCCCCCCACTGTATCTCTGTGTCTATCAAACATTGCCCGATCATCTGCTTCGAGGCTTGCTCGTAATCGCTGCGTTTTTCTTCCTCAGCTTTGCAGGCCATGCAAATAGCCTCATGGTCCATGACGGACAATATTCTCGGATCCTCGGGTGCCAGTTTTTGACTGCAACGATAGCAGTGGGTGGCACAGGATAATTTTTCTGACCAAGCGTCCTGCATGGTTGATCCCCCTTTTAAATTTTATAGGCAAATTAATGATTAAATAAACAAAAATCAACCCCTGAAAAAAACCCAAATGCTTAATAGGAAATGGTGATCAATACGGAAGGAGAGTTAAAATATGGACAAACAAGATGTAATAACGATAGCTGATGGTCTGAAGATGATCGAAGACGGTGTCGAAAAGATTCAAAGCGTCATGCGCGAAAAGAATATTAAATCATTGCGGGAGGTGGCCACCGAACTCATCCCGATGCTCAAAGACGACGACCATGAAATCAATGATTCTATTATCAGGCATCTAGGCAAATCCGAGTGAGCCGTGTAACAAGCAGATAGCAGGCAAAAAAACCTATTTCTTGATATCGGCAATAAGATCCTTGATAATCGAAAGGACATTACGCCCTCTTTCGCGGCCGATCCGATGGGCCTCTTCGACAATTCTTTTGGCCTGAAGGGCCAACTCAGCGTCGTCAGGAATTGGTTTCTTCAATTTCTCATACTGCCAGCTTAAAAACCGAACTGCAAGTTTTTCTTCCTGCTGCCTGATAAAACCCATCAATCAAATCTCCGATTGACAAATGTTCAAAATGGCTTTCTCCAAAATTAATTTAGGAGATTGGGTGCTGGTTTTAAGTTTTCTATCGACTTCGGCCAAAACCTCCATGGCGTTGATTAGCATATCACGAGAAAATCGATCCGATTTTTTGAACAGAAGATAAATCGGATAAGGATTTCTGGGATTTTTAGCGATTAAAAGGTCCGTGGTCGTCTTTCGACTTGTCTTTTTACCCTTCGGCAACGATCCGGTCTTTTGTGAACTTGGCTCGACACTCAACATGGTTTGCCAATCGTCCAGGAGTTTTAAAAGCTCGCGGTCATATTCGACAATAGCCGGCAGGATTGTCTTTTGAAAATAGTCATAGGGGCAGGCGCTCTGCCAGTTATTTCCCCGGGGGCTTTCAACAAAATCTTTGGCCAGTAGAAGCTTTCTAATCTGATTCACCATGGCGGCAAGCATTTGCAGCGGATGAATGCCGGATGATAATATGGAATCCAGAAAAAATAGGGCAGAATCCGCTTTCCGTTCTGCCAGCGCATTGGTCAATTCATAGATCGGGTCCGTTTTGGTTCGCTGTAACACGGACTCAACATCGTTGATGGTGACTTCAACTCGATCTCCAACCCAGCTGATTAATTTTTCAAGGTTACTGCAAAAAGTCCGCAAATCGAAGCCGGTCATTTCATACAACGCCAGATAGGCCATCCGGTTCATGGTTTTACCGCTGTTGGCGAGAATCGAATTCATTTTTTCAACCAAAATGGATTCCTGGGCCATCTGATCCGCCCGGCGCATCCCCTTGGGTACCGAACAATCAACAGCCATGCCCTTGCTGGCCAAAGTTTTAAACAGCCCTCGCCGCCTGTCTACTGTATCCGTGGTAATGATCAGATGATTGCCTTGTGGAAACCCCTTTTCCACAGCCTGTTGAAGAATGCCGCAGTCATCCCGGGCGGCGGGTACAGTCAGATCGTTCCGTACACAGTAATCTATAATTTCGTCCAGCCATTGATCATCTGATCCGGGCCGATTGGCCGTTCCTATGCTCTTTTGTCTGCTCGACGGTTCCATATCTTCAAAGGACAGATTCAATATCCCCATCAGATTGAGGAGATGCCCGGCAGCTTTTTTTATATTATCATCCTCGAATGCTCTTTTGGCGTTTTCAAGTATTTGATTTTTGTCCTGTCTCGCATAAAAAATTCTTGATTCGCGCAAAGCGATGACTTTTTTACCCGGTAGCAATGAAAAGGTATTGACCCGGCTGATTAGCTCGTGAATATTCTCATGGGTTCCATCCAACGGTTCATAGTTGATGCTGCGCTTTGAAGCCGGAAGCAGTGCGCTTAAAAGCATATCAAATGCGCCTTTGATCAGCAAATCATCCCCGAAAATCAGGTATACCGGGAAAAAAGGTTTGTCTCCCTGACCCTGCAAATAGTTTTCCAATTCTTTATGACTGATTACGGGCATGGGGTTAAAGCCGGTTTTGCATGGCGGATATGGAGGAGCAGGAAAAAAAATTTGAAGATGGTCGATTGAAAATGTATTGATCCCACTGCAGGCGGACCTTGAATCTTCAATCGACAATTTTCAATTATACTGCCTACTCCGGCACTTTTTTTAATAGCAAGTGAAAAATGAATATGCTGATGCCTATCGTAATCGCACTGTCGGCTACGTTGAATGCAGGCCAGTGATGATTACCGATATAAAAGTCGAGAAAGTCCACAACATTGCCAAATCGAATCCTGTCGATCAGATTTCCAATGGCACCTCCGAAAATTAGGGCAAAGCCGGTGGCAAGAATTGGCTGACTACTGGGTGTTTTTTTATAAAAGTAAAATATCAAGCCAACAGCCAGAGATGAGATAAACAGAAAA
>JASFSK010000495.1:0-4413 GCA_050114455.1 Desulfobacterales bacterium
TTATTGGTACGCCCGGCTGGATTCGAACCAGCGGCTTTCAGCTCCGGAGGCTGACGCTCTATCCACTGAGCTACGGGCGCGTATAGCAAAAAAAGTCGGTATTGAAAAACATTTAATCCAGAAGACATGCCAAGTCAAGCCGAAATCAGTTTCAGTCACAGCGACGATCGTTCGACCAGTTAGGTTCGGATATCAGAATTTTTTCATTCTTTTAAGAAAAAAGCATTGTCTGTCTTGATGTTGCATCCTGCCATGTCGGCTTTTAGGTTGACTGGCAGCCGCTGATCAGGCCTTTTTCGATCGCTTCCTTTGCTTCACCGACCACATACAAGGACCCGGCGATACAGATTGCCCCATCGCGAGGTGTCGTTTCAACTGCCGTTTTTACTGCCTGGCTAACATCAGAAATGATCGCAGCGTCTGGATATAAATTCTTGGCCGATTCGTACAGAATATGGGGGTCAAGGGCCCGGTTAATTTTGGCCCGGGTGAATATGACCCGATTCGAGGGGGGCAACAGCGCTTTTAACATCGACTTATAGGGCTTGTCATCCAGAATTCCAACGACGATGGTAATCTTCCGTTGATCAAGATGGGTCGATAGAAATTTTGCTAGATTGTTCGCAGCCGCCAGGTTATGTGCGCCATCCAGAATAACGAAAGGGCTGGTGGAGACTATTTCAAGTCGGCCCGGCCAATGATGTTTGCGCAGACCTTCCCGGATATTCTGGGGTGTCATCGCGGCCTTTTTTTTGCCAATCAACTCGCAGGCCGCCAATACAAGGGCCGCATTGTCGACCTGAAAACTTCCCGCCAAGGCCGTCTGCAAGTCGTGCCAGACGTTTTTGATGCCAAAATATGAAAATGTTTGTCCCTGATTGCGCCGGACCTTAAAGTCGGCGCCTAGCCGAAACATGGGTGCATTTTTTGCTGCAGCAACTCTTTTTATTTCGGCAATGGCTTTTTTTTGCCGTACACCGGTGACCAGCGGGGTGCGATTTTTAATGATTCCCGCCTTCTCTCCGGCTATTTGGGTCAGGGTATTCCCCAGATATTCCCGATGCTCAAGTGATATATTGGTTATGATGGAAAGTTCCGGGCTTATGATGTTGGTTGCATCCAGTCGGCCGCCCATACCGGTTTCGATAATTGCCCAATCCACCTTTTGGGCGGCAAACTCAACAAAGGCCATTGCTGTGGTAAATTCAAAAAACGTCGGATCCCGCACACCTGAATGTGCCTCCTTGATGGCATTGTAGTTGACGACCACCTTTCTATTTGAAATCGGCCGGTTGTTTACCTGAATCCTTTCATTGAATCGAACGAGGTGGGGGGAAGTATAAAGACCTGTTTTATAACCGCTGTGGCGCAAGATCGAGGCCAATGACGATGCCACGGACCCCTTGCCGTTGGTTCCGGCGACATGGACGCAAAGATACTGATGCTGAGGGTCTCCCAGACCTGTCAAAATTTTCCTGATGGTGGACAGGCCCAGCTTGATGCCAAATCTTCGAAAACCATACATGGTTTTCAAGCATTTATCATAGGAAGTTTTAGATACCATCATGGACATTAAAAAACCCGGTGAAAGTGAAATTTTACCGGGTTTTTCCTCTGAACAAAATTGAGCTTATCTTCGGTGTCTGGCCTTAGCTGCTGCTATTCTTTCTCTTCTCAAAGCTTCGCGCTGTTTTCGACGGCGAAACTCGCTCGGTTTTTCATAACTTTTTTTTAATTTGAGCCGTTTAAAAAGACCGTCGTTTTGAATCTTTTTTTTCAAAATGCGCATTGCTTTTTCGATGTCATTGTCAATGACTCTGACTTCAATATCCTTCAAATACCTCGCCCCCTTCTTGCCATCAGAAAATATCGCAATACATTCGATTTCCGATGGTTAATAAATTACTTCTCAAAATACAGTACCTATTACCGAATATTACAATGATTGGCAAGAAAAATCTCATATAATATGAAAATTTTATGCCTTTTGCCGGATTCTAATCACGGTATCATTCCGGGTCTGTTCAACCCAAATCGTTTGGCCTTCTTCGGAATGTTTTTCTGACAAACGCTCTGAGCTATTATTTCCCTTGACACCCTTCCGGCATTCAGCCATACTTTGCGGTCAAAATTGTCGAATCAACCAGAATTCGGAAACGGATTGGAACGTCTTTTACTTCCCCCGGCTGTGGCCGGAAGATAATTCGACGTCAGTATAGTTGATTTCAAAATACTTGTCTAAAATGAAAAGGAGGTTTGGAAATGCGTTTAATTTTGTTGGGCGGACCTGGAGCAGGGAAGGGTACGCAGGCTAATTTCATTAAAGAGAAATATCAGATTCCGCAGATTTCTACCGGTGATATGCTCAGAGCGGCCATTAAGGCTGGCTCCGAATTGGGTCAGAAGGCCAAAGGGTTTATGGATTCAGGCGGACTGGTGCCCGATGAGGTTATCATCGGACTCGTCAAAGAGCGCATTCAAGAAGCAGATTGCCAAAAGGGATTCTTGTTCGATGGATTTCCCCGCACAATCCCCCAAGCCGATGCCATGAAGGACGCTGGTGTATCGATAGATGCTGTCGTCGACATCAACGTGCCGGATGCGGAAATTATTAAACGGATGAGCGGGCGGCGGGTTCACCTTGCCAGCGGAAGAACGTATCACATTACCTTCAATCCGCCCAAGGAAGAAGGCAAAGACGATGTTACCGGCGAAGCACTCATCCAGCGCGACGACGACCAGGAAGAAACCGTCCGTAAACGACTTGATGTATACCACGCCCAAACCGAGCCTTTGATTGATTACTATAAAAACTGGGAAAAATCCGGAGATTCGGGCGCACCAAAATATATCCGGATTGAGGGTGTCGGTAAAGTCGAGGAAATTCGTGATCAAGCCTTTTCAGCGCTGGATCAATTTAGTTGATAAACACTGCGTTCAAACCAATTCATAAGGGGTTGCGGCTGATTCAGTGCTGCAACCCTCCTTTTTTGAGAACCCACGGATTTACCGGTTAATCAGCTCTGCGACCAATCTGCGGGCCTGCTTGCGGGTCAGCTTCTCTCTGGTAAGATGTTCTTCTTCGATTCTTGCAAGGATGTGTCTGAACTCAGCCGAGGGATCCAAACCGAATTCTTGGATTAAATCCTTGCCGGTTAGCGGCAGTTGTTTGGATGCCCGAGGCAATAATTTCGAAGAATAGTCCTTGATCAGGGTTTGGACAAAATTTTGAAACTCATCTCGATCTAGATCGAATGACGGTTTCCGACCCAGATGTATTGCCAGGGTATACAGCAAGATATCTGGCGTGAGATCCCTGCATTGCATGAAAAAACGGGCGAATGCTTTTCGATAGGAAGTATTTTCTTGTTTTGCGCGAAATAGCATAAAGGGCTGCTGATGGTTTGCAATGATCAAATGGATGGTATCTGTCTGCCGCTTGGAAAACCGCAGGCGCTGACAGATTTTCCGGGCCTGAGCAGCACACTTCAATGCCTGATCGTCAGCATTTTGGCTTTTCAACTCAGCAGGATGATGCGATGCGGGATTGCAGAGGCCACCAAATAAAATTGCCCATTTCAAAAGTGTTACCCGGTCAGTGCCAATGTCTTGAATATTGGTGTCAACAGAATTTTTTTTTAATAATTTCCTGGAATTTACCAGTTTTTCTAGCCAATGATAGGCATCGAAAGTGTGTTCAAGAAGGTCCCGGGGATCTGCATTATCGAAACGACAATTTTTTAAGACTAAAAATTCCGGAAAAACGAAAAACAGCAATCCACTGAGAGCCATGTCAGACAACCACACAATGGCTGCCTTGCATTCGAGTATTTTGAATAACTCATCTCTGATTCTTTCCCCAGCCGATTGGTTGACAAGGTGTGCATCCCGTCTCAGAATCTTTCGGGTATTCACCTCAATGGTAAAATCAAACGCAGCCGCCAATCGGTAGGCACGAACCAGTCTGACCGGATCTTTACGGAAAACATCCGTGGAGACCATGCGAATTTTTTGTGATGCCAGATCCTGTTGGCCCTTAAACGGATCAATCAAACTTCCGGTTGATGCGGCCATGGCCATTGCATTCACGGTGAAATCCCGCTGCAAAAGATCTTCCTCAATGGTTGTTCCGTTCATTGTCGTGATGTCAAACAAGAGATCCTCAGCAATAACCCGCCACATGATCTGCCCGTCTTTGCCGAGTTTGACGAGCCGGCCGGAAATTTTGGACGATAGGTGAAGGGCAAAGTCTGCAGGATTCTCTTTAACGACCACGTCATAGTCGCTGGGTGTTCGATTGCAAAGAAGATCGCGAATAGAACCACCAACGATGAAGACACCGTTTGTATGGGGAAAAAGGCTTGTATCGAAAGGAAGGTGCATCAACCTGACCTCGTCACTGGGTTCTCAAAA
>JASFSK010000496.1:0-4407 GCA_050114455.1 Desulfobacterales bacterium
ATGGGTCAATTCAATGCCGCTCAGCATACGACTGATTGCATCTCCGACAAATGCATAGGGCGCCCCGTCGGGACTGCCGGTCATTGCCAGGCGCATACCTTCCAGTAAAAAGCCGCCCAACATGATCCCGCCAAGCAGGGCATAGGACGCCCAGTCGGCAGCCGGCAGTCCGGAAATATTTTGATCTTTCTGCTTCTGTAATCTACGCACAATCATGCCGGCAACGCCGATGAGGACCATCACGCCGCTTAGATCGAACAGAAAAGCGGTCAAAGGATGGTTTTTATCGATCAGTACCCAGGTACCGGGCCAATCCGGCCGCCACAGGGAAGTCAGCAGGGCCGCTATTCCCCAGGTAAACCGAAATATAAAGGGGTAAAAAATTAATGCATGCAGCAGCCAGCGCTCCCGGGAAATTTTGAAAAGACGGCGCTGCAACAACCCATCGAGAATGAAACTTTTAACGATGGCAAAAAATTGGCGTGATATAAGCGACCTGCAGACGGCGCCGAGTGACTCTTTAAGTTTACGTCCCGCGCTGGCAGCAGGATCGCCCCCTGCAAACCATACCGATCCCACGGCAACAAAGCCAAATATAAACAGGATCAGTGAAGAAACGGTGATCGTATCTCCGATGGTAAATGTGGCTGCGTGACAGGGCATGCAGATGACAGACTTGGCCGGAAGCACCATAGCAGCCGCACCAATTGCATTGCCTTTAGTGTGACACGTTCGGCAAGAATCCTCCTTTTTTAGCTTTTGCATGTGATGAATGGGACTGATTCTGTTTGCATGGCGGGGATTTTCCCATCCAATATGTCCAAGGTCACGGTCCCTTGCGGGCCTGACGGCATTGAGATGGCAGGCTCCACATGTCACACTGGTGTGGGCATCATGGGCGACACTTTCATCATGGGGCGGATGGCATTGCCGGCAATCTCCCCCCGTCTGTTCACCGTGGCCGAATTCCGCGCTTTCGGGATGGCATACCATGCAGGACACGTCCCTATGGGGGGTCGTTTCGTATTGGGCCTTATCAATCAACGGAAATGAATACCGTTGACTACCGGCATAACGGCTCTCGGAGCTGTGACAATGAAGGCAAAATGCAGCGTTTTGCTCGGTTGACTCGGGCGCACTTCCGGTATCGCCAAAATGGCACTCGAGGCAGGTTTGATCGTGCTCCGGAAAAGCCGGAAGTTCCGATTGGAATTCGTGGCACCGGCTGCATTTTTCGGTCGCCGGCTGATTGGGATCCGGTACGTCATCGTTGTCTTCACCGCCGATTTGATAATGCGGATCGTGGCACTCGATGCAATTTTCGAAACGCTGCCAGGCGGTTGCCGCTTCTCCTGCGTGACTGCCCTCTTCGATGTCTTCGGCGACATCTTCGTGGCAGGCAGTGCATTGTTCTATCTGAAAAAAATCTATCAACGCTTTATTGACGTCGTCCGGATCAGGATGCAATATTTTCTCATGAATGTCCTCATGACAATCCTGGCAGGACATTTGGCCGTGGACGCCAAAATGAAACCTTTCGGCGTCAATCAGCCATGCGGCCTCAGCGGGTAGGCATATCCAAGCAAGGGTTGCTAAAAAGATGACTGCAATTAGAATATTTTTCATATGAACGTCACCGCTGAACGCAAGCGTTCAGTCTGATCGAAAAAGAAACCTAGAAAAAGCGAATATCGAATAAGTTATTTTATCTGATTAATAAAAGATGGAGCGAAGCGGCATCCTCACTTCGTCCTTCGTCCCTCGTCAATCGTCCTTCCCTCTGTTTCATCCAGGTGCGTCAACTACTTTTTGGGCAGGTACAGCGCCCAGCGCTCGACATCGCGCGCGGCATCCACAACCGCTTCTGAAAATGTCGGATGAATCCGAATACTGGCCGCTAGCTCGTCGGTCGTATATTCGAGCTGCATCGCCAGCACGGCTTCTCCGATCAGTTCGGTGGCGTGGGGACCGACGATATGAACACCGTAAATTATCCGGTATTCAGCGTCCGTCACAATTTTCACGGCCCCAAATGTCTCATTGCGAGCGATCGCATAGCCGTTGATCGAATAGGGAAAATAACCGACATCGATGTCCAGGTCTTTGTTTTCGGCCTGCTCTTCGGTCATCCCCACGGAAGCCACCTCCGGAAACGTCCAGGTGCCACGCGGGATCAGGTCAAAGGGAAATTTGCTTTTCTCTCCCAGAGCGTTCTCAGAAGCTTTGACTGCCATGGCCGAGGCGGCATGGCTTTGCATGGTACCCCCGGTGGCATCACCGATGGCATAGATGTTGTGGGTGGTCGTCCGCAGATAGTCGTCGATGCAAATACTGCCGTCATCGTTTAAACGGACTCCCGCCTGGGCCAGACCCAAATCGGCCGAATTGGGTTTACGGATCCCGGCCAAAACGCGTTCGACTTCCACCGTCCGGCTCTTTTTTTTGCCGGCGAGCTCGCAGGCAAATCTATTTTTCGACTTCTTAACGGATTTCAATGTTGACCGGGCAATGATTTCAATGCCGTCATCGCCCAGAGCCTGTCCCAACCGCTGACCGGAATCGTGGTCTTCATCTGGCAGGACAAAACGGTTTTCAATCGCGATATAAACCTTGCAGCCGAATGCATTCAGAAGGGTCGCCATCTCGACTGCGATGGTATCACCGCCATAAACCAGAACGGAAGCGGGCACTGTTTGCATGTCCAAAACCTGATCGGTGGTCAGCAGGGCTTTTGACAGCCCTTTGATGTCAGGGGTTTGCGTGTGCCCGCCGCTGGCGATAACAAAATTTTTAGAAGGATAGAGTTTGCCGTCAATGCTGATTTCATTCGGATTGTTGAAGGCGGCCTGGCCGGTGAGTACCTCGATACCGTTATTTTGCAGCAGTCCCTCCATGCCCAGGCGTATTTTTTCACTACAACTGTTTTTATTTTCTATAATTGTGTCAAAATCGATTTTTTCAACAGTAGCCTTGACACCAAATCTTTCACCCGCTCTTATGCGGCGCAGGGTCTCGACTGCTTTCAACCATGATTTCGTGGGGATACATCCCCGGTTGACACATATTCCACCCAATTGATCCTTTTCCACCAAGGCAACCTTGGCCCCCAGTTGTGCAGCACGAATGGCGGCGGCATATCCACCGGCACCCCCTCCGATTACGATGACATCATGCATATTCCCTCCAGAATAAAATTCGGGGCTAGGCCCCGAATTTTAGTGTTTTTATTATAATGAAAATCTGGCCCCCTAGACTCGAATTCTAACCTATCCGAGCAGCGTTTGTGGATTTTGCAGACAATGCTTTATCTTATTGATAAACTGGGAACCCAGAACGCCGTCCACTGCCCGGTGATCGGCTGACAGCGTCATACTCATGGTATCGCGGACCTGAAAAGAATTATCGGCGGCAACAACCAATTTCTTGCGCACCGACCCCACCGCCAGAATGGCTGTCTCGGGAGGATTGATAATGGCAACGAAATTGTCGACATCGAGCATTCCCATGTTGGAAATCGTGAAAGTCCCGACAGTCAGACTGGCCTGTTTACCGGCCTTGGCCAGGTTGACAAGCTCTTTGGTTTTTTTGGCAATCCCTTTCAATGAAAGCGTGTCCACTTCAGGTAATACCGGCACGACCAAGCCGTCATCCAGCCCTACGGCAACACCGATGTTGATGTCCTCAAGATAAACGATGTTGTCCTCATCGATTTTGCAGTTGACCTGAGGATATTCGCCCAGCGCCACCGCCGCTGCCTTTACCACCATATCGTTCATCGACACCTTGCTGTCGCTATCGGCCTTTGCATTGATCTCTTTGCGCCGTTCAATGGCATCGGTCATATCCACCGTCACAGTCACATAAAAATGGGGTATTGTCTGTTTGCTCTGTTGCAGGCGTCGAGCGATGACCTGACGCATTCGTGTCATCGGAACGGATTTGCCGCGAATATCGACAGGGCTGACCGGTGCTTTCGGCGCTTCGGCAGCTGCCGGGACGGCCACAGCCGGTTCAGGGGCCGCTGGTGCGGCTTCAATATAGGCCAGGACATCCTTTTCGGTGATACGACCTTTCGGACCTGAACCCGTGACAAGAGATATATCGATACCCTTTTGATCGGCAAGTTTCCTGGCACGTCCGGAGGCTTTCACCTTGCCTTTTTTGCCTTTGCCTTTGGCTGCCACTTTCTTTTTCAAAGCAGCGACATCGATGTCGCTGTCTGGGCTAGCTGCTTTGGTTTCCTTTTTTTCCAAAGTCGCATCCTCCTCTTCGTCCTCAAGCTCGACGCTTTCTCCTGGGGCACCGACAAAACCGATGGTCGAAAATATTCTGGCAATCTTGCCTTCGGGGACCACAATTTTGAGCAAAACACCATCCAGAGGCGATTCCACCTCAAAAACCGCCTTT
>JASFSK010000497.1:0-4392 GCA_050114455.1 Desulfobacterales bacterium
TGATTTATTCTGATTTTTTTGCTGACGCATGTTTTTTGACATCGGTTTTTGTTTGTTTGGGGTCCAACTAGGGTGTACGCCTTGTTTTCATATACAAGAAAGGGTTCGATGTCAAAATAAGATTGCCGCCCTCTGAGTCCGAATTTTGAAAAATCAGCGGCCACCAGCAGAGGATCGCTACGGCCCTTTCGAGGGGCCTACTTCAAATTTTCTGCTCTGCTGGTGGTCTCTGATTAAAAATCTGATTTTCTGTTTGCGGTCGTCGTGGATTCTAGTACAATGAGGATCTTCAATCCAAGGTCAAATCGACGCCCAGGAGGATAAAATATGCGACCTTTGATCCGAATGTCCGTAGTCAGTCTCGTCGCCTTATTTGGTTTATGTGATTTCTTCCTGCCGACTTTCGTGGCTTCTGACGCCGGCCGATCCGGGCTGAATATCGATCGCATAACCCCTGCCGGCGATGACGTGGCCCCGGGACGACAGATCGTTTTTGAGTTTAACCGGGCGGTCGTGCCGGTCGGTCGCATGGAGCGCAACGCTTCTGAAATCCCCATTACCATAACCCCCGGCCTGGACTGCCAGTGGCGCTGGCTGAATACCCGGGCACTCGCCTGCCAACTGGATGAAGCCAAGCGTATGGTGCCTGCCACCCGTTATGATATCAAGGTGAATCCCGGTATCGAAGCCGAAGACGGTGCGATCCTGGCCGAACCGGTGACCCACAGTTTCATGACTGAACGGCCCAAGGTGCGCCATGCCTGGTTTGATACCTGGAAAGCACCCGGCGTGCCGTTTATTCGTCTGACCTTTAATCAGCCGGTTACCGCAGAATCGGTGGAAAAGCACGTTTTCATGATGGCGAATGGCCCTAATGAGCGCCGGATAGCACTCAAGGTGGAGCCGGATCCTGATGACCGGCAGGCTTCTTCTATTCTGTTCCCGCCGGGTGATAAGATCTATCATGTGACCAGTGTCGACAAGCCGGCTGATAAATCCCAAATCGAACAAACGAAATCTGCGGCAAACCAAGGTGTCATCGCGCGGCGGATCTGGCTGATATTGCCAACGGTCGAACTCACACCAGAAACGAAAGTGGCTTTGAGGGTTGAGCCGGGATTGGTCTCCGCCGACGGACCGCAGCGGGGTGCGGAAAACCGCGTACTGGTTTCGTTTCACACATTCCCTGATTTTGCCTTTGAAGGGATTGAGTGCACCGACAATGCCAATCAGAAAATTACCATCGCGGCGGCCGAGACCGGTATGGATGTCAAAGAGCGCTGCAGTCCATTAAAACGGGTCGCTCTGGTGTTCAGTGCACCGGTAATCGAAGAGCAAGTCAGAGACCATGTGATAATCGTACCTGACCTGGCCGGTGGTCGAAAAGACTACGATCCTTGGGCCAATCGTCGGGGATACTCCAGACTGCGCTCTCCCCACAAGCAGGGACGTAAATACCGAATCTGGCTGCCGGAAGTATTGCAGGCCGATCAGATTTATTCCCTCCGAAGCGATCCCCATGATTTTAAGGATGAATTCGGACGTATTCTATCGACATCCATCAACATACAATTTGCCACCGATCACCGGCCGCCTGATTTTTCCCTGACCCATCCCCGGGCGGTATTGGAAAAAGACGCGGATACGGACATGCCCCTGGTGGTAACCAATCTCAAAACGGTCACCCTGACCTATGATCGTCTGACAGCCGAAGGAAAACAAAGCGGCCGCAAACAGGAGTTGCAGATCCCATCGGCCGAAGACATTGCTTTCCGAACACCATTGAAAGTTCGCGGGATGCTCGACGGTCAATCCGGGGTGGTCCAGGGTCGGGTGGATACCCAGCCGCCCGTCTCCAAGGATTATTGGGATCACTGGTTTTTTGCCCAAGTAACGCCCTTTCAGGTCCATGTAAAAATCGGGCATTATAACACCCTGGTGTGGGTGACGGATTTCAAAACCGGTCTACCCATTGCCGACGCCTCGGTGAATATCTTTCGCGAAACCTACATGGCATTGCCACCGCATCCAAAAATCCTTACCCGATCGAAAACGGATTCAGCGGGGATTGCCATGCTGGCCGGTACCCGGGTAATCGATCCTGGATTACAGTTTTTGCAAGCATATAAGCTCAGCGAACCGCGGTTTTTCGTGAAAATTGAGAAGGCCGGAGACCTGGCCTTGGTGCCGCTGGATTATCAGTTTCGGATTGACACCTACCGGGCATCACGCTATTCGGTATCGCCCTCCATGCGGCCGCTTTACGGTCACATTCACACCTGGGGCACCACGGCCCAAGGCGTCTACCGGGCCGGTGATACGATTCAATATAAGCTTTACGTCCGAGACCAGAGCAATGAGACCTTTGTGGCGGCCCCCAGGGATGGCTATAGCCTTGAAGTCCTCGATCCCACCGGTAAAATTGTGCATGCCGTTGCCGATTTGGCGTTATCCGACTTTGGTGCCCACGATGGCGAGTTTACGGTGGCCAAAACCGGCGCGGTGGGATGGTACCGCTTTCAGCTCACGGCTACTTTTACCGATCGCGCCTGGGAACCCATGCGGGTGCTGGTCAGCGATTTCACCCCGTCGCCCTTTAACGTCACCACGGATCTGAGCAGCCCAGCTTATCAAGCGGGTGACAGGGTTGAGGTAAGCACGCGGGCCAGACTGCACTCCGGTGGTCCCTATACGGATGCCGGCAGTCGCGTGACAGCGGCCTTGGAAAGTCGTTTTTTCCATTCCGAAGACCCGGTCGCCCGGGGGTTCCGGTTCAATACCTTTGTCCCGGGAGCACCTTCAAGGCAAACCGTTCATCAAATTGAAAACAGCGTCGATGGCCGAGGAGATCAGACCACTCGATTTACCCTGCCCGAAAACAAGATTTTATACGGCAGGCTGGTCGTTGAAAGCGCGGTGAGGGACGATCGCGGTAAGTATATCACTGGCCGGGCGACGGCCAACTATGCCGGCCGCAATCGGTATGTGGGGTTGCGATCTACGGACTGGATTATGAAAGAAGATGAGCCGGCTGCCGTCGATCTGCTGGTTGTGGATGCTGTTGGTATCCCCAAAGAGAATGTGTCTGTTCGGGTTAAGATTGAACGTCGCGAAACCAAGGCTGCCCGGGTTAAAGGCGCCGGCAATGCCTTTCTGACTCACTACACGCATCAATGGATTGCGGTGGCCCATTGCGAACTGAAATCTGCCCTGGAACCTGTTCAATGTGGGTTTACACCGCCGGATCCGGGATCCTACCGGATTACGGCAACCATTCAAGACACCCGCAACCGTCACCACAGCAGTGAAATCTACCAGTGGGTTGTCGGCAAGGGACGGGTTCTGTGGCAGCAACGGCCGGATAACAGCTTGGAAATCGTTGCGGAAAAGTCAAAATATAGTGTTGGTGAAACAGCTCGCTATCTGATTAAAAATCCCTTTCCCGGCGCCCTGGCCCTGATCACCGTCGAACGTTACGGTATCCTTAAAAGTTGGCTGCAAACCCTGCAAAGTGCCACACCGGTCATCGAATTTGAAATCCAGCCAGATTTCCTGCCGGGCTTTTATATGTCCGTGGTTGTCACGTCACCGCGGGTGGAAAAACCGCCGGCCGAAAACCAGGTGGATCTGGGCAAACCGGCTTTTCGCATGGGTTACGTTAAGGTGCCGGTTACCGACCCATACAAAGAGATTCAAGTCCAGGTCAAGCCCGAGCGAGATACCTACAAACCCCGGGAGCATGTCCAGGTGGAAATCAAGGCCTCTTCTCGTCATCCGGCCAATGACGAGCCGGTCGAGCTGGCCGTGGCCGTACTGGATGAGGCGGTCTTTGATTTATTGTCAAAGGGTCGGGACACCTTCGACCCCTACAAGGGGTTTTACACCGTCGACGGATTGGACCTTGCAAACTACGGTTTGCTCATGCGCCTGGTGGGGCGGCAAAAATTTGAGAAAAAAGGGGCCAGCGCCGGTGGGGGGGGCGGTCCGGACATAAGCCTGCGATCGATGTTTAAGTTTGTCAGCTATTGGAATCCTTCTATTCTTGCGGATACCGACGGCCGAGCGATCATCGACTTTGAAGCGCCGGATAATTTAACGGGCTGGCGTGTCCTTGCCATGGCGGTGACTCCCGGTGACCGTATGGGTTTGGGCGAGGGTAAATTTAAAGTTAATCGAGCAACCGAGATTCGTCCGGTGATGCCCAATCAGGTTGTCGCCGGCGACAGTTTCGATGCCGGTTTCAGTATCATGAATCGAACCGCCCAACGCCGACAGCTGACGGTTACCTTATCGGCAGAAGGTATGATCGAAGCCGCCGCCGGACAGAAGATGCCGAAGGCAACCCGCATATTAGAAGTTGAACCCTTCAAGCGCGTAACTGTCTGGCTTCCC
>JASFSK010000498.1:0-4388 GCA_050114455.1 Desulfobacterales bacterium
TTGTGCGCGATGAGGGCGGGGTGGTAGTGCCTTTCTTTGCGGACTGGGTCAACGGGGTCAGTGATAAATGCGGTTACGAAAACGTGGCCGGCGACTGGAACCCGGACGGCGCCAAGGCAGCCGAACGCTGGTGGTTCAAGTCATAATTTTTCACAAAAAAACATTATCCCATCGACCTGCCGAATAATCATTCAGCGGCCATCGTCATGGCCATTGAAATGAAACATGAAGAAATTGCCTATTCACCGAATGCCATCGGCGGCGCTGCCACCGGATTGGGTTACTCAAGGATGGCATTTGTTGCCAACCTTGTCGCCAATCACATTCGAGGCTTGGGCTACCAGGCCGCGCCTTCCGGAAACGATACCGCCCTGTCTGTTCCGATACCCTATGGGCGAAAGGAGGTGTTAAAAAATTCCGCTAAATACTATTTAATTGTTACTTTGCGTGAATTAAAAAAAGAAGGGAGGCATACAATGAGGAGAGTAAAAAAAATACTGGTATTGGGAACTTTTTCACTATTTTGCTTTGGGCTTTGGCTGGGCTTTTATCCCACCGCAGGCCATTGCGATAAAATTGAACTTTCACTGGCCAATGAAGCACCCCCGTTTTTCGTTTATACCATGGTCTCAGATGAGTTTAAAAAAATGGTCGAAGAAAAAGTCGGCGACAAAGTAACCATTAAGGTCTACCCATCCGGTCAATTGGGGGGCGAAAAAGACACTTTGGAAGGTATGATGATTGGAACCGTTGATATGGCCATTGTACAAAGCTCACTGCTTGGACTGTGGGAAAAACAGATGGTCTATGTCGATGTGCCCTACCTATACCGCAGCATCGACCATGCCATGAAAGTCATCAACGGCCCTATCGGACGATCGATTAACAAAAAAATGGAAAAACACGGCATCATGGTGCTGGCGGGCATGAATCTTGGGTTTCGCAGCATGTACAACAGCAAACGCCCGATTTACAAACCGGAAGATGTCGCCGGGATGAAATACCGTGTAATCCAAAATCCCCTGTATGTCGATACGATCAATTCCTGGGGCGCCAAAGCCACCCCCATGAATTTTGGGGAGGTTTACACCGCACTGCAGCAGGGCGTCATCGATGCCGCCGGATTGGAACCTTATTCCTATGAAATCATGAAGCATTACGAACCGGCCCCTTATTTTTCGATCAGCGATCATAAATACCAGGCTTTCTTTTTGACCATGTCGAAAAAGAGATTTGATGCCTTGTCGGGCGACGTGCAGCAGGCAATTTTGGATTCGGCTGAGAAAGTAATCCCATTGGGGGTTAAAATCACCACCGAAATCGATTACCGCATCATCGGTAAACTGGTGCGTGAAAACAAAGTTCTTTTCAATGTCGTAGACAAGGAAGCGTTTAGGAAGGCGTCCCAAGGTGTCACCGAAAAGTATTCTAAAATTGTCGGGATGGACATCATTGAGCAGATAAAAGCGGTCAAGTGACGGAGTTGGAGGTCGCAATGCATCTATTGGATGGGATCAGCCGTCGCTTAAACCAGGCCATGAAATTTTTAGCAGGATTTTTAATTGCCGCAATGACCATCCTGGTTTTCCTCCAGGTAGTTTTCCGCTATCTTCTGGATGCCCCTCTCGATTGGTCGGAAGAGATGGCCAGTTTCGCATTTGTTTGGATGGCGCTGTTGGGCGCCAGCGTCGGTCTGAAAAATGACGACCATCCCGGTCTCGATATTTTTTACCAAATCTTCCCGGACTGGGCAAAAAAACTTTGCGGTATCATCATTAATTTGGCCATCTTATTTATGCTGGTGGTGCTCTTTATCTTCGGATTGAAACTCACGATTGCCATGCAGATGCAGCGAACTGCCGCGCTAGGCTATTCGATTTCCTATGTTTACGCGGTACTCCCTCTCTCAGCCATCATTATGTTTATCCATGTTTCGGTGAAATTTGTTCTCCTGATAGCCAATTCAAAAGCAGAGGAGATCAAGTCCCCATGACGGTTACTCTTTTCACAGTATTTTTTTTTCTGCTTGTAATTGGTGCACCCATCGTGTTTGCCATCGGCGCGGGCACAGCTCTTTCCCTGATGATCGGGGGAATTCCCATGGCTATTTTGCCGCAAAAAGTATTTTCCGGATTGGCCCATTTTCCCTATCTGGCCGTGCCGCTCTTTGTACTGGCCGGCATGCTGATGGAAACCGGCGGCATTTCCAAACGCATCGTTGATCTATCCAATGCCATGGTAGGACATATTCGCGGCGGCATGGGCATGGTGGTGATGGTGGCGACCATCTTCTTCTCCGATATATCGGGGTCTTCGGCAGCGGATACAGCCGCCATCGGCAGCGTCATGATACCCCCCATGAAGAAACGGGGCTACAATCCAAGCTTTGCTGCAGCCCTGGTTACATCGGCCGGTGGAATGGGGGTGCTGATTCCTCCCTGTTTGACCATGGTCGTCTTCGGTAGTCTTACCAATACATCGGTCGGCGCCCTGTTTCTGGCCGGCTTTGTGCCGGGCATCGGCATGGGCCTGCTGTTAATGCTGCTAACATATATCATTGCCCGTAAAAAAAATTTTCCCATGGAAAAACGCGCAACTTTTAAGGAATTGCTGATTGCCGCCAAAAGATCGTTTCTTTCCCTTTTCATGGGAGTCATTATTTTAGGCGGCATTATCCTGGGCATCTTCACGGCCACCGAGGCGGCGGCTGTGGCCGTCATATATGGATTCTTTTTGTCTGTCATTTTTTACCGGGAAATCAAATTATCTCAAATACCGGAAATTTTGTGGAAATCCGCTGTCATTTCCGGCGTCGTCATGCTGGTAGTGGGCATTTCCTATGCGTTTGGCTGGGTCATTGCCAAAGAACAGATCCCTATGAAACTGGCTAACTTCATGATCAATATTCCTGGGGGCAAGCTCGTATTTTTATTGGCCGTAAATGTTCTTCTGCTGGTTATGGGAATGTTCTTCGATGCATCGCTGTCCGTCGTCATTCTCGTCCCGATTCTGTTTCCGGTGGCCGTCAAGCTTGGCATCCACCCCGTGCACTTCGGCACCGTGGTGGTGATGAACCTTGGCATCGGATTCACAACGCCCCCGTTCGGTCTATCGCTGTTTATAGCATCCAGTATTGCCAAGGTTCCCATAAGCTCGGTAATCAAACCGATAGCACCTTACATCCTGACAATGATTGCGTTTCTGCTGGTTGTTACCTACGTACCCTGGTTTTCAATGGTTTTACCAAAAATATTCATGGGATACTGACCAATTCCAAGGAGGGTTATAAATGACAATAGATTTTCCTCGATCAGATTTAGCACCCGGCTATTCCATCTCGCAGGTATTAAAAGGCGGCTGGCAGTTATCTGAAGGCCATAGCCAAAAGATTGATGAACAGCAGGCGATAGAAGATATGCGAACATTTGTGGCAGCCGGAATTACCACATTTGATTGTGCTGATATATACACCGGTGTGGAGGAATTGATTGGAAAATTCCTGAATAAATATAAAAGCACAATCGATGCCGGAGAACTCCCTGCAGTGCAGGTGCACACCAAATGTGTTCCCGATTTAGATGAGCTGCCGAATTTTACAAAAGCTAATACCAAGGCCCTTATTGACCGTTCATTGAAACGTCTGGGTGTTGAGCGACTGGATTTGGTACAATTTTACTGGTGGGACTTGTCTATTCCCGGATATGTAGACCTGGCTCAATATTTGGCGGATTTACAGGCGGCGGGAAAGATCCGCTTCATTGGCGTGACCAATTTTGACGCAGTCCATCTAAAAGAGATTTTAGACACCGGGGTCCAGGTGGTTTCCAACCAGGTCCAGTACTCGGTGCTTGATCAACGGCCGGAAGCGGATATCTCAGAACTCTGCAAACAGCATGATATTAAGCTGCTTTGCTATGGCACCGTTGCGGGGGGGTTCCTGACTGAACGCTATCTGGGCGCGATAGAACCGCAGGAGCCACTGCAAAATCGTTCGCTAACGAAATATAAGCTAGTCATTGATGAATTCGGTGGATGGGATCTTTTTCAGGAGCTTTTGGTATGCCTGAAATCCGCAGCTGATAAATATCAGGTTGGTATCGCAGAAGTGGCAGTCAAATATATTTTGCAAAAGCAACTGGTTGCCGGGGCCATTGTCGGAGCGCGCAATAGCAGGCATATAGAAAGAATCAAGCAGCTTGAGACATTTCAAATTGATCAGCAGGATCTCAAACAAATCAATAATGTAATTTCAAAATCCAAAGGCCCCAGAGGCAGCGTTTATGCTTTAGAAAGGCAGAAAAATGGCAAACACGCCAAGATTATGAGATACAACCAGAATAAATTGGTTGATCAATAACAATGCACAAACAATGTCCCAATTTTTTTAA